>JAOUOA010000552.1 GCA_029880625.1 Spirochaetia bacterium | reverse complement strand
TTCTTCCATATTGGTCTGAATCATATGGAGAGGAACATGGCCCGGACCTTCAATCATAACCTGAACATCATGTTTCCAGGCAATATTGGTTAATTCTCCAAGAGTTCTTAACTCTGCCATCTGTGCTTCATCATTGGCATCTGCAATGGAACCGGGTCTGAGACCATCTCCTAGTGAAAAAGAGATATCGTAGGTTTTCATAATTTCGCAGATTTCTTCAAAGTGAGTGTAAAGAAAATTTTCTTTATGGTGAGACAGACACCATTTCGCCATGATGGATCCGCCTCTGCTGACAATCCCTGTCGTCCTGCGGGCTGTAAAAGGAATAAAACGCAGAAGAACTCCAGCATGTATGGTGAAATAATCAACTCCCTGTTCTGCCTGTTCAATTAAAGTATCGCGGTAAAGATCCCAGGTTAATTCTTCTGCTTTTCCGCCAACTTTTTCCAGAGCCTGGTAAAGAGGAACCGTCCCAATCGGCACCGGAGAATTTCTGATGATCCATTCTCTAGTTTCGTGAATATTTCTTCCTGTAGAAAGATCCATGACAGTATCAGAACCCCAGCGAATTGACCAGAGCATTTTTTCTACTTCTTCTTCAATCGTAGATGCAATGGCGCTGTTTCCTATATTGGCATTGATTTTAACAAGGAAATTTCTTCCGATAATCATGGGTTCTGTTTCTGGATGATTGATGTTTGCAGGAATGATTGCTCTTCCTGCTGCAACTTCATCTCGGACAAATTCAGGAGTAATCACCTCTGGAATTGAAGCGCCGAGTCTGACTCCTGCATGCTGTTTAAGCAATGGAGAATCTTTATCGTATTCTTCTCTGCGCATATTTTCACGGATGGCAATATATTCCATTTCTGGAGTAATGATCCCTTTTTTTGCATAGTGCATCTGAGTTACATTTTTGCCTGATTTTGCTTTAAGTGGTGTGCGTATGTTTTGCGGTACTTTGGTCTCTGAATTTCTTTTATAATATGGAGAATATTCTTCAGTGTCCTGTCTTTCTTGTATCCATTCAGATCGAATCGGGAAAATCCCTGAATCGATGTTTTGATTTGTACTGGAATCCCCCCAGGGGCCACGGGTATCATAAAGGTAAATGGGCTGATTGTTTTCCAGAGATCCATCCGATTTTCTTGTTGGTTCCATGTGAACAAGCTGAAAAGGAACCTGGATATTTTTATGGAGATTTCCATGAATATAAATCCTTTCTTTTGCTGTTGAATCGTTTGTGGTCATTTTTTTAGAAGACATATATTTTTTATCCTGTTCAAATATATAAGGTTTTTCCCGGTATCCGGATATTGCGGAAAGAGAAAAACTATATAAAAGCCTTTTTCTGTAAAAGTAGTTAGAAGCTTTACTGATATATAATATTAATACATACAGGTTAGAAACCTGTTCTATTTCAGGTCAATTAACTTAAATCGCTCTGAAAAATCCATAAAAAAAGAAGGATCTTTATAAAATAATGCTTATCAACAACAGGTTTTGCTAATGGTTATAAATTGATTCTTCAGAGTATTTAAGAGAAACGGAAAATGACATATTGACATATTTTAATGTAACTGGTTTTGAGATGAATATGAATATAAAAACAATCAGTTTAAATATTAAATCATTCTCAGGGCGGGATCCATGAAAAATCAAAAACTTGATGTCTTGATTGCAGAAAAGCCAGATGAGATTGATCAGGCTTTAAGACTTAGGTATAAAATCTTCAATACAGAAATGAAAGAAGGCCTGCAGCGATCCGTTCAAAAGGAAAGGGATATCGATTCTTATGATCCATACTGCGATCATTTGATCGTAGTTGACAAAGAAAAAGAGAATCAGGTAGTCGGAACATACAGGATACTTTCTGGAAAAAAAGCACAACAGGGAATTGGATTTTACTCTGAAAATGAATTCGATCTTTCGTCGATTCAAATTGCTTATGAAAAGATATGTGAAATTGGAAGGAGTTGTGTGCATAAAGATTACAGAGACGGATCTGTCATAAAACTGTTATGGCAGGGTCTCGCTGATTATATGATTCAGTGTGATATCCAATATTTAATGGGCTGTACTTCGCTTCATACAGTAAATGCAAATGAGGTATCTGAAATTTATGCCTATTTGAAAAAAAAGAATTTTTTAGATCCAGTCTTTCAGGTTTTTCCGCATCCTGGCGCAGTCGTTGAGGGTTTTAATCCGCAGTTTCAATTATCGGATATGAAACAAATCAGGAAAAAAATCCCTGTAATCCTTAAAGGGTATCTTCGGACTGGAGCACGAGTTTGCGGCGAACCTGCTCACGATAAATCATTCGGCACAGTAGATGTTTTTGTCATTCTTGATGCAGAAAAAATCAACGAAAAATACGGAAATAAATTTCTGAAAAAAAATACGACGGTTTAATGTTTCGAAAAAATTACCTGAGAATCTTTAAATTAAAGCTCTTCCGAAATTATTGCTTCAAATTCAGAAAATGGCAGTGCGCCGCTTAACATTCTTCCATTAATAAAAAAAGCAGGTGTACCCGTAACACCAAGACTCTGTCCGTAAGAAATATCTTCAGAAATTTCTTTTAAAATGGATTCATCTTTAATGCAT
>JAOUOA010000498.1 GCA_029880625.1 Spirochaetia bacterium | reverse complement strand
CTTGAGGATCCCGATGAAAAAATATCTGATTTTTGCTTTTCTTACTCTTTTTATAACACAATCTCTTTTTTCACAGGAGGAAAAGAACGACAATAACGGCTCTAAACCCGATCAGGACAAACCGGGCCTTGCGTATAAAAAAGGAGATTTTACTCTGTTTCTGCGGGGAGGACCGGGTAAACCACAGGGCGACGATTTTGACATTTTAACCGATACAAGTCTTTATGAAATCGAGAGTTTTATAAATATAGCATCAATCAATCAAAATCGAAGAATCCTGGGAATCCTTCAAAATCAAAGCCTTGAAAAGAACCCTCCAGAAGCCTCAGCTTATAATGCCAGTCTTGGCTTTGAATACGGCATGAACAAATTTCTGGGAGTGGGAATATCTCTCAATACAGCAAAAGCTGAAGTTAAAAACATAAAAGTATCATCTTTAGAATCTTTATTGGTTAATCCTTACTTCTTAATTTTGGGAGGCTTTTGTACAGCATGGACATGTCCATCTGGTGAGCCGGGAATTTTCGATTACATGACACTTTTTGATACGGAAGCAGAATCTTATAACATCAATACAATTGATTTCCATTTAAATTTTCATTTTTTTACCCAAAAAAACTTTGATCCATTTATCCGCATTGACCTGGGTCTGGGAAGTATTCCTGGTGGAACCGTTGCAAAAGCAGGTCTTGCGACGGGATTCAGATATATTTTTAATTCCGGTTTTTTTCTATCAACAGAATTGCTGCATAGTTCATACAACCTGCAATATCCTGAAACAGATGATTCTGCAGGCGGAAGTACGACCTGGCAAATTTCAGCAATTAACATTGGATTGGGATATGCATTTAAATAAAATTTAAGTATTTACTCCAAATAAGCCAGGATCACTAAAATGAATCAGGTACAGGCTAAAAAAAATGATCAAAAAAAACTTGAGGAAGAGGAATCGGTCTTCGGCGGTTTAAGTCAACAAAAGCAGCATGAAAGCGTGCAGTAGAAATTAATAAATTTGTCCTCACACTGTAAATTTCCTGCTGAATGATTGACCGGGTCTTTCCAATGATTTCGCTAATCCAGGTGTTAATTCGAATCGTATCAGGATACCTCAGTTCTTTTTTATAATCCACCTCCACTTTATATATAAACGGTCCAATATTTTTTTCTTTGAGATCCATCAGGACATCCTGACCGAGAGCAAGCAGTCGGGCCTCGGAATAATAAGACAGATAGACCATATAGTTAATATGGCCGTTTGCATCCATCTCATCCCATCTGGGCTTCATTTCAGATGTAAAAATCTTTGAGTTTTCCATTTTCATTACGCGTCCTTTTTCGCTTTGATTTTTAACACCTTGATTGGAAGAATTTTCTTTTTTTAATTGCATTTTAAGCCTCAATACAGTTAATTATAATTAATAAACTTACCAGTCAGTATATTAATTTAAGGGATTAATGAATGCAATGTTTTTTCCATATTCTGGATTATTTTTTTTGAGAAAGCAGCTGAATTTGTAAAAAACTTAAAATAAACTCTGATTGTTGCACTGAATGCAGCAGCCTCTTGCTTAAATTCAATTATTGCAGCAGTAAGAATTTTGGAACTGTTTACATATAAAATTAAGGATTCTGTACAATGGGGAGAAAACAAACAGGAGTCAAAGAGAGAATTTTATTTTCTGCAGCAAGACTGTTTTATGAACAGGGCTATCCCCTTACTGCTGTTCAGAATATAACTGAAGATGCAAAAACCACGAAAACCAGCTTTTATCAATACTATCCCTCCAAGGAAATCATTGCAAAAGAATATCTGAAATCTTTCAGCCGAAAACATCTGTCAGTCCAGATAAAACTCATGAGAAAAAGCAGGAATGCTGAAGATTTTATCCGCAGATGGCTCAGGCTGGCCTCTCACAATGCAGTAAATATGAATTCATTTAACGGATGTCCGCTTGCCAATCTTTCATCGCAGATTCCTCATAATAAAATGATCGGAGAAGCAATAAATTTTTTCTACAGTCGATGGCTCAGGATTCTTGAAATTTACATACGGATTGAAATTAAAAAGGGAAATCTGAGTCCGCAAATAAATCCTCAAAAAATTTCAGAAAATATCATTACAATATACGAAGGAGCGCTGATTTCCTGGAAACTGTCGAAAAACAGCAAGCTTCTTAAAAATGCAGAAGAACTAATCATAAAGGAACTGCAAAGCAGGGATTAAAAAAAATCACCTAAAGTGAAAATCTTTATAGAAAAGGATTGCTGCAGCCTTCAGAAGCTTTCCAGTCCAGTTCTTCTGCTTTTTTCTTTGCATGCTTCGGAAGATCTGCATCAAGCATATTCTTCTGTATAATCTGAACTCCCATCATGTGGTTGATGACTGCATCGAGCTGCACAAGTTCAGATGCGGGCGAAGAAGCATCATTGTGAATTTTAAAAATTTCGACAACTCCCTCCCAATCAAGAAGGCCGGAATTTTTTACTGCGCTTTCTGATAAATATTCTTCTGCAAGATTCAGCATGGCACGGTGCCTTACATCGTCTTTATGGGCAGGAGGAGCCATAAATGCAAATTTTTCTCTTTCATAAAGGACGCGGGGAAGGATTCCTTTCATTGCTTCGCGAAGAACGTATTTTTCCGTCCTTCCCTTGATCCTGTATCTCGGCGGAATGCGGAATGCATTTTCTGCAAAATGATGATCGAGAAATGCAGGACGGGCTTCCATGGAGTTTGCCATATCGACGCGGTCGCCTCCCCAGGTCAGAATCTGTCCTTCCAGCATGGTTTTTATCCATACATACTGAGCAGCGTCGAGCGGATGCCTGCCTGTGATCATATCGCCGTCAATCTGCGAAGCAATGGAAGATCCCGGGCTGTAGTTTTTTAAATTTTCCCGGATTCCTTTTTCAAGAATTCCTGGCACGCGGGCTGCTGCAGAAAGCCAGGGTTGAAGC
>JAOUOA010000497.1 GCA_029880625.1 Spirochaetia bacterium | reverse complement strand
AACCGAAAGATACCGCCTGCATCAGATCCGGTCTGACGCCCTGATCCTGAAGAAAAATTACAGTATTAATAGACCGTGCGCCGGCAAGATCCCATGAATTCACATATCCTCTTTCGCTTCGTTCCATATCGGCCGATGCTGCAAGAGCAGCGTCTTCGCCTGATGCGGCAAAGCCCTCGACGCGTATAAAACGGTCAATCTCCCTTAAAAGTCCTGAGCTTTTCCGCAGAACCTCTTCAATTGCCGGAGTCAGCAGAGCGCTTCCCGGCTGAAAATAATCCGCGCCAACAAGAGAAATTACAAGACCTCTTTCGTCTTCCGTTACACGAATTTTCCTGGCCTTGATTTCAGGCTTGAAAATGCTTTTGGCCTGCATTTTCGCCCTTGCAAGAGAACGCCCTGTTGTCTGAGACGGAAGAGACTCGACCGTCAGCCCCATTTCCTCCAGTCTTCCCCGCGAAAGAGTCTGTCCGCCCGTAAAAAATCCCATGCTGTTGTTAAATGCAGAGAGAATCAGCTGAATTTCCTGCGGAGTAGCTTTCCCCGTTGTAAATAAAAGAATAAAGAGACAGAGCAGAAGCGTTACCATATCTCCATAAGTCTGCATCCAGAGCGGAGCGCCTTCTTCGCATGGTGGACATTTCGCCTTTTTTGCCATAAATCATAAACCTCTTGTCAGCCCCCGCCGGCTTCTTCCAGCTGAGCCCGTTCACTCGGCGGAACAAAGGATGCCAGTTTATCTTTCACAATTCTCGGGTTATCGCCGGACTGGATGCTTAAAATTCCTTCAATCATAACGGACTTTACAATCATTTCCTCTGAATCACGGACCATAAGCTTCCCTTTCAGCGGAAGCGCCACAATATTGGAAAAAAGAGATCCATATAAAGTCGTAATCAGGGCGGCAGCCATACCTTCACCGATGGCAGTCGGGTCGCCGGAACCCAGATTTTTCAGCATCTGAATCAGACCGATCAGTGTCCCGAGCATTCCAAAGGCCGGAAGAAAAAATCCAAGGTCGCCCCAGAATTTTGCATTGTCCTCATGACGTGTATGGATATTCTGCATATCAGAATCAAGAATGCTCCGGACCAGTTCAGGATCTGTTCCATCCACAACAAGCTGGATCCCTTTTTTTATAAAAGGATCATCCAGATTGGCAACATCATCTTCCAGAGAAAGAAGACCTTCTCGTCTTGCTCTTTCTGCAAAAGCCACCATCTGTAAAATAATTTGAGGAAGATCATAACTTACCGGAGAAAATGCATATTTTGTAAAATTTGTAAGATTGACCAGACGTGTAATTGGATTCGAAATGATCGTAGCCGACAATCCACCCCCAACTGTAATTAAAATAGAAGGTGCATTGAAAAGGTCAAGGGGTGTAAGACCGGCAACCAGCGTACCGAATAACACCAGTCCAAAACCGGCGCCCATACCGGCAAGTGTTGCAATATCCATTCTTTACTCCGATTCTAAAAATACGTTTAAATTGCTTCTCAGATCTATCCAACAGGACATAACCTGACATACTTAAATATCGACTGATTCGGGAAGATTGATCCGGAAAATTTTTTTATGATAGGCAAGAATCAGCTTCTCAATCTCTTCCGGAGACTCTTTTACTATGTATTTTCTCTCATTGGTAAGGGTAATCACAGTATCCGGCAAAGATTCTACAATTTCTATATGCCTGTGATTGAGCCAAAAAGAATCTGTATTTTTCAGCCTGTGCAGTTCAATCATAGAATTTTCTCCATATTTCAGTATACTTAAAATTTATCTTAAAACCATTCTTTGATTTCAGATGCTCTTATTTTCTTCCAGCAGTTATTCTTTCGGAAAAAAAAATCATATTTATCATAATTCTTTTCTGAACCTTAAAAAGCTTCAGATTCAGAGAAGAAGAGCATTGAGAATGAAACAATCATCAAGTATTCCGCTTGCCTGAAAAGCCCTGTACTACTCAATGCCGAATATGACAGGAGAATTGAAAGGATGATCTTTTCCAGTCCTCTCTTTTTTGTATTTTATATCCTGGTATTTTTCATTTACTGGTATGGGATTCCGCTTTTTTTTAATGAAACATCCAGAAAGTCCGCCAAGCATATTTTTCTCCTGGTTGTATCCTATATTTTTTATATGACCTGGGATTGGAGATTCGGCTCTCTAATCCTGATTTCAACAATCATAGACTATTTTGCAGGTTTATTGCTTGAAAAATTCCTGAACCGGGATTCCCGAATCAAAACTCTGATTTTAATCACAAGCATCTCAGTAAATCTTGGGATCCTTGGTTTTTTTAAGTATGCAGATTTTTTTATTGATTCATTTATCCAGACTGTCAATTCCCTGGCGCCCGAAACATTTTCACCTTCGGAGAGAGATTCACTTCTATTAAACGTACTTCTGCCTCTCGGGATTTCTTTTTTTACATTTCAATCCATGAGTTATACCATTGATGTCTACAGAAGAGTCATACCGACAGAAAAAAACTTTTTCCGCTTTGCCCTTTTCGTATCCTTTTTTCCCCAGCTTGTAGCCGGCCCTATTGTCGTTGCAAAAGATTTTCTTCCACAGCTGAATGAAGAGCCAGCTTTTGACAATCGCCGCATGCTGGAAGCAGCGCGCTGGTTTATGCTGGGGTTTCTGAAAAAATCTGCCATTGCAGATAACATGTCCGTCGTTGTAGATCAAATTTATGCATATCCGGAGTTCTACGGTATGACGGTGCACTGGCTTGGCGCCGCTGCTTTCTGCGTTCAGATTTACTGTGATTTCTCAGGATACACAGATATGGCCTGGGGTGCAGCGCTCGGCCTCGGATACAGACTGCCGGTCAATTTCAATATGCCCTATAAAAGTACGACCATCACCGGCTTCTGGCAGAGGTGGCATATTTCTTTGATTAAATGGATTCGCGATTATCTTTATATTCCTCTCGGAGGGAATCGTGTAAGCA
>JAOUOA010000496.1 GCA_029880625.1 Spirochaetia bacterium | reverse complement strand
CTCCATTCTGATTCAAAAGATGACTCGCTTTCAAATAAAATCGCATTAACGAAAAATCCGGCTGAAACAAAAGAATATTTATTTACGAAATCATCGCAATCAACCGAGTTTCAATTTAGCAATTCGCCTTCAAGCGATTCCAGCAATCCCTTTTAGCGTTTGCCTGTAACCTGTACTGCAGAAAAACATCGACACAATATATTTTATAATTTTAATTCCGGACAGAATGTACGAAAGAACAAATATCAATTCGCTTCCTTCATGCCCGACCAAGGACAATTTGATCCCAATTTTCGATGACAGAAGAATTGCATATATATTTATTAATGCAAGAATAATTAATTCTTTTGTCGAAGAAATTGAATCTAAAACCGATAATCAGAAATCACATATACAATTTTTATTCAATTTCTTTGTTTTTGAAATTCTGGATTAACTCGCCGAAAAGTTGAATATTTCTTTTTCCCTTCCATAACCAGATTTTTGCTGTTTATATGTAAAAATGTATGCTGGATTTAATTATGATATAATTTATCACTTAAGAAACGAAAAGTTCTTGTAAAATCAAAGGCCTCTTGTGATTTTAACGATGGTCTGGTTCTGATCAGCAGAGGATATTTTAGAATGTTAAACAAAGTCAAATTCGTCACCGGCAATCAAAACAAGCTCCGGGAGGCCAGGGAAATTCTCGGCATTGAAATTGAATCTGCAGATGCAGGCGAACTTGACGAACTCCAGAACATATCCGTTGAAGAAGTCATCCGCCACAAAGCAGAAGAAGCCTATAAAATCATTCAAGAGCCCCTGATTGTTGAAGATTCCGGCCTTGTTTTTAACGCATGGAATGGACTGCCCGGCGCTCTTATCAAATGGTTTGAAAAAACTGTCGGCAATGAAGGTATTCTTAAAATGCTCTCATCAGAAAAAAACAGAAGCGCTGTTGCACAGTGCTTTATCGCCTACCATGACGGAAAAACCATTCAAACCGTCAGAGGGGAAATTTCAGGCACCATTTCTGAATCCATTCGAGGGTCTTCCGGGTTCGGATGGGATCAAATTTTTATTCCCGGGGGGCATGAAAGAACCTTTGCAGAAATGTCTTCAGAAGAAAAAAACAGCATGTCGCACAGGAAACGTGCTTTTGAAAATCTTAAATCCTCTTTATAATTATGGACGGCTTAATTCAATTTTTTCATATTCTTGCCGCAACAATCTGGATCGGCGGTGCCCTGTTCATGAATTTTGTTTTTGCGCCGGTATTTAAAAAATTTCAATTTGACGAGCAGTTAGAAATTTCAAAAATGATTGCCTTCAGGTTTTCCCTTTTCGCATGGCCCATTGTTGCCGTATTGCTTGCTACCGGATTTTACAAACTTCCCTATGGAATTCTGGGAAACCTTTCCAGCCGCTACGGTTTAATAATTCACTTAAAGTTTTTTCTGGTAACCCTCATGGTTACCCTTGGGCTTTATTTAACAGGTTATCTGGGTTCAAAAGCAAAAAGGATTTCACAGGACGATTCTTCAGAATTATCTGACCGGACATTATTGGAATTAAAAAACATCAGAAAAATTATGCCTCGTATAAGCTTGACAATTTCTTTGATTGGCATTCTTGTGATTTATCTGATTTCGATAATATAGAAACCTTTTTTAAAAAATCATACGGGAAAACTGTGCAGATCTATCATGCGAAACAGCATGGATAAATACCAAAATCATAAATACTAACCAGACGGGTGTCTTTTCGTTAAAATTCTCAAGGCCTTTTTTTAAGATTAAGAACTCTTTTTTTTACCCCGCTCAATGCATCAGGAATAAATCCCACGTCTTTCACCTGATGCATTGAGAAAGGCTTATCATTTCTGATTACTTTTAGATATTATCTAAATAATAATATCTATTAATGCATTATTATAATATAATATCTTATATGCAGATATTATATTATAAATTCAAAGCGACGTCCTCTGCCGGAATCAAAGCCCATCATAAAAAGCAACTTTGGAAACAGGAGCCCTCCTCTTTATAAATCAGAAAACCTGCCAGCGAAGAAGTATTTCACCGGGCAAGGCAGTGTATTTTCAGGCTGTTCTCCCATGGGCGGGGGGCGAAAAGATCTCAAAAGCATGATCAAATGTTTTTTTAATAAAGTTGATGGTTTTTTTTCTGTATTCATACTGGCGGGGGTGAATATTTGGATCAATCTCAATATTGAGAATTCTTTCATGAAGAGTTTTTCCTTTACTATCTTTCAGACCGGAATCGGCGCCCTGTTCAAGGAGATAAACAACCTTGTCAAACTGACGGAGATCGGCACAGAACATGACAGGCGTAATGCCGTCTTTTCCACGGATATTTAAATCCGCTCCATTTTCAACAATCCAATTCAATTGATTTTTATTGAATTTTTCACGACAGACCTGCATGAGAATGGGGAGCCCGATTCGATTGTTGAAATGATTCGGATCTGCTCCGTATTTTAAAGCCAGTTTAAAATATTCAGGATCCGCCGTATAAACGAGAGTAAGACCGGTCACAGAAAATTTGTCACGTGAAATAATATCTGGATCTGCTCCGTTTTTTAATAGTTCAATGAAGCCTTCTTTATTTCTTGCAAGGAAAGCCCACAGGAGAGGAGTAATATTATCTTTTCCTCTATAATTCACTTCCGCCTTTCCGCTCTGAATTAAATCATACACGGTAAAGGTATCGCCTGTTGCAGCTGCAACAGCAAGTTCTCTAACGCCTTCATCTTCAAATGTATTACCGGCATACATCCCTTTCACAAACTGCCCTTTTATCGGGAAAGGTTTTCCGCAGTTTGCGAAAAAAGCAAAGATCAGAAAGACGATGAATCCGAGAATAATATGTTTGGCAGAAAACAGCTTCAATTCTTTTCTCTGTTGAAAAGATTGCATGTATAATTATTTTTTATAATTACAATATGCATTTCACACATTTTCAAA
>JAOUOA010000046.1 GCA_029880625.1 Spirochaetia bacterium | reverse complement strand
GCAGGTTACCCCGGGACATACTGCATCAAAAGTCAGAGCTGCAGCCAGGTTGATGGCTGCTTCTGATGTATCGCTGCTGTAAACATTGACAGTTACCGGGAACAGCGGTTCTGTATTTAATGAAATATCAAAAGTTGCCGTTGATGTTCCGTCTTCCGGAAGGATTCCTGCTGTTACAGGTGTAACAGTAATTCCTGCTGTTTCATCATCTGTATTGGTAACACTTACAGACGGAATTGTTACGGCGCCGTATGCAGGATCTGTTGTACCTGCGCCGTTAATGGTCAAATTAAGCGGATAAACAATATTGCCGTCTGCATTGGGGTCATCCGCTCCCTGAATGGTTACGATTTGCGGTCCTGGTAGAAGATCGGTAAAGATTATGGATGCAGGAGTTGTCAGTGTTCCTTCAGACGGATCGATGAGTGAAATGTCAATCTGAACCTGCGTTCCTGCGGCAGGTGCGGCATCAAGCGATATTGTAATGTTCTGTGTTGTTAAAGTTTCCGATGTGGTTACGGCAGTTGTGTCCAGAGAAACGCCGGCGAAATCATTATCTTTATTAAATAAATTTATATTGGGCAGGTTTCCGCTGCCGGGTACAAGAGCAGCATAGGCAGGATCGGATGAGGTTGAAGAATCTTGAGTAATTGAATAAGGAGTATCAATATCAACAAAAGCATCGTCTGCGCCGGTAACCGTTACTTCCTGGGGTACATTCCAATTTGCGGTAGAAAACGTAAGAGTCTTTGATGCAGGAGTTGTAATGTCGCCTTCCGTTAAATCGCCTGAAGCAAGAGTAATGCTAACCGTTGAGGCTGCTGCAGGCTGTTTATTTAAAACGATTCCGAAAGTAGCGGTTTCTGCAGGCTCGGAAGTAAAAAGGCCTGAAGAGGGAACAATGGTCACTCCTGCATTACCCGGCGTATCGTTATCAAGATTGAAAGCAAGAACATCAGGAGGATCAAAATCGGTATAGTTTGAATCTGTTGTAGTAACTGTTCCAAGCGTAACGGTAAACTGCGTGAAAGACGAAGCATCCTGAGTCAGATCTGTATCGACGCCTTTGACAAAGACAGTCTGGGGTACGTTCCAATTCGTATCGTCAAAAGTTAGATTGATCGGACCTGTCACCCAGGCTGCATCGAGTGGAGAGCTGACCAATCCTTCAGCGGCGATGCCTGTTACGGGTATGGTTACAGTTTGCCCGGACTGCACAGCCGTATCAAGAACAACTGTAAACGATGCGGAAGGAACCGTTTGTTCTTCCGAAACAATGACTGTCGTTGTGGAAAGAGTCGCACTGACAACAGCAGGCGTCGTGGGTTCTGTCGGAGGATTGAGAACCGTATCAAGAAGGAATAAGAGGTTGATCCAATTGTTCTCGGGAAATTTCTTAGTACATGCAGATACAGTAAAGAGCGCCAGGATCAGGATAATGCTTTTTATAAATACGTGATGAAAATAATTTGATATATTAAAATGTCTCATGGCGGTAAATAATGTTTTTATTAAGATTTATAAAAATAAATATAATTTCTATATAATTAGACTGAAATAAACAATAGATGATGTGAAGAAAAATTTATATTTACAGAAAAAACAAATTTTTTGATCCATATGGCATAAAACCTATATCTTTAGAATTATTTTAAAACTTTTCTGATTTGAAAACCGCCTGATTTATATTACAAAAGATTATAAAGTTGGAATGTTGAAATCCGATAATGATAATAGGAGATCAGGTATGGAAGTTGGATCAGCTTACAGCGGCCTTCAGGCCTTTGATATGGTTTCGAAATCTATCGAAATCTTAAATGACTTAAATCAGGCTATTGTTCAGGAAGATGCAAATCTGGATCGAAAAATGGTAAATGTTGCCGTCTCTCAGCAGGTTTCCCAGCCTTCCGATCCGGAGTCTGTTCACCGAGTGGACGTTCTTGCTTAAAATCGTCTGAAATTTATCAGGTATAAAAAAACCCTTCTTCATTTTGAAGAAGGGTTTTTAGTTTTTCAGGCAGTAAATTGAAGGTTAAAAAGTAACCTTTGTATAGACTGTTCCGTTTGTATATGGCATGTTATTTCTCAGGTCTTTATAGGTCAGCTGCGGATAAAGAGTTCCGCTGCTTGAAGGAAGAGTAAGAAGAACATCAAATGTCTGCCCTGGAGCAACGTCCAGAGAAGTAACCGTTTCAGGCTGTGCAAGTTTCCTTCCTGCCTGCATGTAAACGGTAAATGCCTTTGCATTTCCAGAAGCATCTTTTACGCTGAATGTGGAATTCACAGAGTGCATTCCATTCAGTCTATAGATTACATTTTTTCCAGGAGCAGCTGCAAGCGTTTTTGCCGGCGATGCCTGGCTCAGTCCTTCCTTTCCAGAAATTAAATAGTATTTAGGATTGTAATCAGCAAATACTGTACTGTCGCCTGTTGCCGTATGATAAGCAGGATCAACTGTGCTCAGGGTCCAGAATTCTTCATAATCGTAACGAGGTCCGCCGCTGTAAACTTCATTGGTTGTATTTCCCGCTGAATCAACAGGCTTAACAACAATCATTCCGTACATTCCCTGTTCCAGGTGTTTTACAGTATGGACATGGCAATGGTAGGCATAGGTACCCGCCCATCCGGAACCGGTATAAAAAGTATAGGTATCTCCCATAACAGGCGCTCCTGTTTCCGGGACTCCGTCTTCAGATTGCGGCACATCCAGTCCATGAAGATGGATTGTATGTCCCTGATAGGGTGACATTTCATGCGGCCACATTCCGCCCTGCAGAGTCAGATCAAACCTTTGATTTTCGCCCACAATAATTACAGGACCGGGGATTTCGCTGTTAAAACCCCAGAAGTTTACATTTGCACCGTCGCTCATGGTTTTATTTACATTACGTACGTTCACACTGTATGTGTTTACTCCGGTAACAACGGTTCCGCCGCCTGTGGTGGTGGTTCCGCCGCCTCCTCCTCCGCCGCCGCCGCCGCGGAATCGAAAACCTCCCTGACCGAATAGAATTCCACCGCCCAGTAAAAACACCATCAGGGCAACCAGTGAAAATTTATAGCGGTATGCAAATCCCTTAATAAATTCTTTTTTCATAGTAATCAATTTCATTTCATTCACCTCAGTTAATTACAATCATGGCTGCAACGCCGTTTAAATAAACTCCATTGGCCGTTTCCATCTGCGCCGTATGGATATGCATTGGGAAAACTCCCGGCTGAACCATTTCATAAATGACATCTTTTGTAGAATTGGGTTTTACGCTTACAGTAGTTGCCCATCGTGGATTTTCAAGGGGGACTCCGTTTTCTCCAACAATGAGAATGTGTCCGCCGTGAAAGTGAAGCGAATGTGAAAACTGTCCACCGTTTACAATGCGGGCAAGGGCCATCTGTCCCACAACACCCGTCATGGTTGTTCCTGCATCGTCATGCATTGCGGAAAATCCGCCCTGTCCGTTCATAAGAAAGTAATTGGGTTTGTATACGGAAGTATTGACGCTCTGTCCTGAAGCTGCCCTGTCATTCCATCGAGACTTATCCATTTCGCCCACTACCCAGACATTTTCTTTGTCATAATATTGATGATAGACTGTTTTGGTTCCATCAGCAGGTCTTACAATAAAAGCTCCATACATTCCCATGGATCGATTGATGTTTGAGTTTAAGGTATCTTTATAAAGAAACGTTCCTGCACGGTCAGCGGTAAAGCTGTATGTGTATGCCTGTGAAGGCTGAACCGCTGTTTGATTTGAATCGGATAATCCCTGAACAACCAGATTATGATTTCGATTATGATAATTGATCAAGGTGATATTCACTGTATCGCCTTCAGTCACTTCCAGCTGAGGACCTGGAAATTTTGCCTGTCCAGCTACATCGGAATATCCCCATGCCGGTATGGTCGCTCCCCCGGCTCCCGATACGACAACATTCCCGGTTTCAGCAAATAATAGAAAGTTTTTTGTTTCACCAAAAACTGCGCCTGTTGAAAAAATAGATCCAGCAACGATGGCTGCGGTAAAAACAACTCGTATTGATGTTTTGTTCATTTGACACTCCTCCCAATTTTACCGGCAGAGATGAAAATTCAGCGTAAATCTGAGATTTTTTATTTTGCTGAAATCTCTTTTCCAGTAGAGTAAAGAGTGTAGCATGATAAATATCATATGTATGTGATATTTATCACATTATAGTGTTTTTTATTTAATTTTTTTTTAAGAACACAAAAAAAATGTCATTTTTATGTCCAGAGAAAGGATATTATGTCACATTATATAGAAATTATTAATTTAACAATGGAGATTGATTGATTTATCTTCAGGATTTTGATGAATTCTCTTGATTGTTAAAGATCCTGAAAATAACTTTTCAGACCATCTGAATCCAGAATCTGAATTTTACCCCTGGAAAGTTTAAGAAGACCTGCATGTTCAAAATCTTTTAATTGCCTGGAAACAACTTCTCTTGCAGTTCCAAGATCCAGTGCAATTTCCTGGTGGGTTTTGGTTATGGTAAGATTGCTGTGAATTTTTAAAAGAAGTTCTGCCAGTCTTTTATCAAATTTCTGAAATGCAAGGTCTTCAACTTTAGTAGCTACATTACTTAACCGTGAGGCCATAAGCATAAATAGATATTTTTGCCAGATTGGATTTTTTGAAACCCACTCCTGAAGGATATTTGATGGAACCATTAGAACCTCAAGTTCGTCTTCTGAAACGGCCATGGCCGGAAACTTTGTATCCTGCATGACACAGGACGCTGTAAGAAAGCAGCATTCTCCTGCGCCAATTCTGTAAAGAGTGATCTCCTGTCCCGCTTCATTATTTCTGAAAACCCTTACCTTTCCTTTATGGATAAGCGTAAAAAAATTACAGGGATCTCCAGATTCGTAAATTTTATATTTGGCTGGAATTTTCTGAAAAATAGCCTTATCCTGAAGATTTTTCAGTTCAATATCAGAAAGTTCATTGAGACAGGGAAATTCAGAAATAATTTTTTTAAATTTGTCAGGCGACATTTCAGGGTTTTCAGATTTTGTTTTAGCGGTTGCATTCATTTAATGGATCCTCTGTAAATGAAAAAAAAATATAGTTTTCCTTATTTATTTTATAAAAATGTGAAAATTATATTTTTTTAAAAACAGAAAGAAAAAACATTCTCAGTTTTTTTCATTCTGTTAAATGAATCTTGTCACATGAAAATTTAATATGTTTTATCCATAGAACTTGAAATTCATAATAACAGATCCCCTCAGTATAATTGCAATTCATATATGAATACAGAGGATTGATATCATGTTATATTGAATAATTTAATTTTAAAGCAAAAATTACTTAAAAAAATCAATAATATCAAAAAATTCAGGATATTGAGGCTTGAAATAATCCTTTTGCTTTAGTTAAATCTTTGGATTCAGTAATTATGAGAAGAAAATTGTTACTGTTAAATTTTTTTCACGAGTTTGATGTCTTTATTTCAATTTTGTGAGAATCCATTTTCAGTTATAACGATTCAGTTAAATTGATTCTTAAGCCCCAAAAATTCTAATAATATATTTCCATTATCATTATTTAATATTTCCCACGCTTAAATCTTACATTCTGAAAATCTCTGTTCAGAGTAACCCCTTCTAAAAATAATGGACATATTATAGAAGAAAACAATCAGCCGATAAGCTGCAATCACTCAAATTGAACAAATTGACGAATCATTTTTATAGATCTGCAGCCGGCCAGAGGATCTGTTATGAATAAAAATCAACCTGAATGGTTTATTAAATTTTTTCCTTTTACAAAATGGTTCCCGATGGTTGGGGCCGGTACATTAAAGTTTGATGTAATTGCCGGTTTAACGGGAGCTTTAGTTGTTCTTCCTCAGGGGGTTGCTTTTGCAAGTATTGCGGGAATGCCTCCTGAGTACGGCCTTTATGCAGGAATGGTTCCGGCCATCATAGCAGCGCTTTTCGGTTCTTCCTGGCATCTTGTTTCCGGTCCGACAACAGCGGCATCCATTGTTATTCTGAGTTCTCTCAGCGGATTTGCAGAACCCACAACAGAACAGTACATCGTTCTTGCATTTACATTAACCTTCATGGTGGGAGTCATTGAACTCATTCTGGGTATTGCGCGAATGGGCGAAGTTGTCAGTTTTATCTCCCATTCCGTGATTGTCGGCTTTACTGCCGGCGCTGCCATTCTCATCGGCACAAAACAGCTGAAGAATTTTTTTGGCGTTCCGATTCCGCGAGGCGGGCACCTCCATGATATTCTCTATCACTTTACTCTGCAGGTTCCCAATATAAATTATTATGCCGTTGCTGTGGGGCTGGTTACGATTTTATCTGGACTTCTTATAAAAAAACTGTTTCCTAAATTTCCCTATTTAATTGTTTCCATGTTCGCCGGTACGGGAATGGCAATCGGTCTGGATATGATGCTTGGAAAGGACGTTACTCAGATTGCAACGATAGGTTCCATTCCAGATACGCTTCCTCCGCTTTCTTCACCCGATTTTTCATTTAAAACAATTCAGCAGCTGTTCATGCCCGCCATAGCCATCACACTTTTTGCGCTGACAGAAGCGGTTTCCATCAGTAAATCCATCGGTATGCGGAGCGGTCAGAGGATTGACGGAAACCAGGAATTTATCGCTCAGGGACTTTCCAATATCGCAGGAAGCTTTTTTTCCGGTTATGTTGCTACCGGATCGTTCAACAGAAGCGGTCTGAATTATCAGGCAGGAGCGAAAACGCCGGTTGCGGCGATCCTTGCAGGCCTTTTCCTTATACCCATTGTGATTTTTGTAGCTCCTTATTCGGATTATATTCCCAATGCGGCCATGGCTGGAATTTTATTTATCGTAGCCTGGGGCCTGATTGATTTTAAGGCAATCAAGCATATTTTACATTCCAGCAAGCGTGAAACAGCGATTTTTATCGTGGTTGTGGGAGGCGCTTTATTCATTGATCTTGAAGTGGCGATTTTCTCGGGCGTGATATTGTCTCTTGTATTTTATCTGATGAGGGTTGCCCATCCCAATATTGTACCGAGAGTTCCGGATGCAAGGCTGCCTGGACGAAAGTTTACGACGGATCTGTCTCTTCCTGAATGCCCCCAGCTTAAAATTGTCCGGGTCGACGGCGCTCTTTTCTTCGGTTCGGTAAATTATGTTGAAGATTATTTTGATGAATACAGAAATAAGAATCCAGAGCAGAAATATTTAGCCATCGTTTCTTCAGGAATTCATTTTACAGACATTGCAGGCGGCGAAGCTCTTGTTGCAGAGAGAAAAAGAAGGAAGTCTATGGGCGGCGATCTTTTCTTCATAAATCCGAAAAAGCAGTTTTTCAATACCCTTGATCAAAGCGGCTCCCTTGCAACTCTGAATCCTAAAAACTTTTTTGGAACCAAAGGAGCTGCCCTTGCAGGAATTTATAACAAGCTGGATAAGACGGTCTGTGAAGGGTGTACGGCCAGGATTTTTAATGAATGTCCAAAGGTGAAAGGGAAGTCTGTTTCAGTGAAGAGTTCGTTAACAGGAAAAAAGAAAGAAGTAAAAAAGAAGGCTTCAAAGAAACAAAAATGAAGAGGGACAGATTGAAAAATCTGTTTTAATTTTCTTGACTGATCAAATCTTCTGTCAGAAAATTGGAAATTAACATAATGAAAAAAGCCATCAATATATTTTCATTTATACTTCTGACGGTGTATCTGTTCCCTGTAGGGCTGCTTCATCATGCTCACAGCGGGCTGGGTCATTTTCATTTAATTTTTAATGTTGTTGACCACCATGACGGCTGCGACGGGGATAATGACTGTAATCTTCCTCTGGAAACCATTCCGGAAATACCCATTTCACATGCTCTTAAAAACGGATCTTTTCATATAAGCGCTTTTAAATTTACTCTGCCTGATATCTTGATTCTCTCGGAGACAGCAGAATTAAAATTTTTAATTTTATTCCAAAAACATAAAATTAAAAATAGCATTGTTTTAATATATTTACCTTCCTTTTTAAAACTTAATTCGCCCCACAGGGGACCTCCCTCTCAACAATACATAACTTGAAATCTGCCTGCAGATGAATTCAAGACTTTTGCATGGAAAATCGTACGATTGCGGTTCTATGCAGAGTGCGTTTTGATTGATTTTCTTTTCGAAAACGTTCTGAGTTCTGACGTCTGGCATTATAAATGAATGTTTAGCGCTGATTCGATCCTTTCTTTTTGTTAAAAAGAAAAAATCAAATCCTCCGGATTGAAGCGTTAAATAAGAATCTCTATTTTTTGAGATTTATGAATCAATTGATATTGTGGTGATCGTAATGAAAAATTTTTACTATATATTTGTGTTATTTTTTCTTTCATCGGCCTTCATGCCGGTTTCTGGAGAAAAATCATACAGTGTTGAAGAAATTATACAAATTGCCGTTAAGAATTCAAACATATTAAAAGCTGAAGATGCACGTTTGAAAGGTATGGAAGGCTCTGTGAAACAGTCGAAACGCTGGAAAAATCCGCAGGTTTCCGCTTCTTATGGAGTGAGGAGCGAAAGCGGCTCTTCTACACTGGGGATTCCGGAGGCAGGAGGAAAGGGGTACGGGTACAGCGTTTCTCTGACGCAGCCGTTTTCATCTCCCGGGAAAAAAAAGATGGGTACAGAGATTCAGAAAACTCTGAAGGACAATGCCGGACTTTCCCTTGAAAATTCAAAAAGGCGTCTTTACTATGATGTTATTTTTTTGACTTTTTCCTACAGAGAAGTTGATGAACACCTTGAACATCTGAATGAACGTTATCGCCGTTTTCAAAAAATTCAGAGGTTTCTGAAATCCAGACAGTTTGTTTCGCCCCAGAAAAAAATGGAAAAGGTTTTGATACAGAATCATATGGACATCCTGAATCAGGAAATTAAAAATAAACTGACACGGAAAGATATTCTTTGGAAGCGTCTGAATCTTTATCTTGAGTTTGAAAATCCGGTTGAAATCCGTTCTTCATGGTACAGAAACGGCATTGTGCTGGATCAAATGGAACTGCGCTCAAAAATCCATGATCATTCAAAAACTGCTCAGCAGCGCAACGAAATTGAAATGAAAAAGATTGAAAAAAAGAAAGCAAAAAGAGAAAGATTTCCCGATTACGCTCTGTCCTTAATTTATTCTGAAGAAAAAGTATCTCAGACTGAAAAGTTTATTGGCGCAGGTGTAACGGTAGAGATTCCTTTGTGGAACCGTAATAGCGGAAGGATATCCTATTACGATTCAGAAATTCAGGCAGAAGAGGAAGAGTTAAAGCATTTAGAAAAAAAAATATTGTCTGAACTTGATGAGTTTCTGTACGATTATGAAAACAAGCGAAAGATTCTAAAAAAATACCCTATGTCTTCGTTGAGCCGGGTTCACAGACAGATGGCGGAAGCGGACGGTTTTTTTCGCAGAGGAGTTCTGGATATTCTTACCTATCTTGAAATGGATCAGAGTTCCTCCGATCTTCACGAAGTGTATTTTCATGTACAGATGGATTATATTGCCGCTTATTTGAAAGTTCTGGAAATAACCGGCCAGATGAATTTCAAGGAGGAAAAATAATGCTGCCCTATATGATTGAAGCTTTTTTAAAAAGAAAGATATGGGTTTTTATTGGAGTCTTTATTCTCTGCGTATATGGAGTGAGTTCTCTCTCTTATATATCCATTGACGCAGTTCCCGATATTACAAACGTCCAGGTTCTTGTGAATACGAAAACAGGGGGTCTGGATCCGGAACAGGTTGAAAAAACAATTACCTACAATATTGAAACGGAGATGGCCGGCCTGCCGGGCGTAAAAGATGTTCGTTCGCTCTCCAAATACGGTCTTTCACAGGTTAATGTCATATTCAGCGATGATACAGATATTTACAGAGCACGGCAGCTTGTTTCTGAAAAACTGCAGTCCGTAAGCCGCGAATTGCCGGGAGGATTTGTTCCGGAACTCGGTCCCATTTCTACAGGCCTTGGCGAGGTTCTCATGTATGTCGTTCTGCCTGCTGAGGGTTCAAAACTTGCCGGGAAATCTGAAAAAGAGCGTCTGCTGTACCTTCGAACCGTACATGATTTTTTAATTAAGCCGTATTTAAAATCAAGAATCGAAGGAATCGCAGATATTGATGCTACTGGCGGATATAAAAAAGAAATTCATATCGATTTTCATCCTTCCAAAATGGAAATTTACGGAATCAGCATAGAAGATATTCTGGAAAAAACGGAATCGATCGGAAAAAGCACCGGAGGCGGTTATATTGAAAAAAATAAAAAGCAGGTAATCGTGCGTGCTCAATCTGAGACAACTCTTCAGTCCATTCGGGAATTGCCTGTAAAACTGAATCTTGCCGGAGGAGTAATTCGGATTAAAGATATTGCAGATGTGCGGGAAGACCATATGCTTCGCGTTGGCGCCGCAACATATCAGGGAGAACAGGCCGTTCTAGGAACCGTTCTTATGCTGATGGGCGCAAACAGCAGACTTGTAGCGCTGAGTTCGGAAGAAGCTTTATCTGAAATAGATCTGCCTGAAGATGTGCGTATAAAAATTGTGTACACGCGGTCTTATCTTGTTTACGAGACGATTAAAACTGTAGCCATCAATCTTCTTGAAGGCGCGGCTCTTGTAGTTGCGATTCTTTTCCTTATTATGGGAAATTTTCGCGCATCGATCCTTGTCGCTCTTGCTATCCCCCTGTCCATGATTGGAGCCGTAATCGGCATGAAGGAATTTCATATTTCTGCAAATTTAATGAGTCTTGGGGCGATTGACTTTGGACTTCTTGTGGACGGTTCCGTCGTCATGGTGGAAAATTTAATGCAGAAAATTGAA
>JAOUOA010000494.1 GCA_029880625.1 Spirochaetia bacterium | reverse complement strand
CTTCTTCCATTCCTACAAGGAAAACAACTGGAAATTCCAGGCCTTTGGAAAGGTGCATGGTCAGAAGCTGCACTCTGCCTCTGGGATTATCCTCTTCGTTATCGGTTGCCTGAAGTCCGATCTGAGTCATAAAATCAAACAGAGTGGGCGGATTGCTGTCTTCCCAGTTGGATTCCATAAATGAAAGCATATTGACAAGTTCTGATAAATTCAGCATCCGCGCCTTGACGACGTTGTCATTATCTCCTTCACGGAGAAATTCATTTTCAAATCCCAGTTCATGGATGAGTGAGGAAAGAACTGGGGACATGCGTTCAGAACGCTTGAATTCTTTCCTGTATTTTTCTATCAATTCCATGAAAGAAAGAATCGAAGCGATCGTATCGCTTTTAATTCCGGGGATCAGAGCCGGAGTTTCCATCATTCTTTCCAGAGTTTTATGAAAATCAGGAGCATCTTCTTCATGATGATGTTCTGTGATGTATTCGTTTATTTTTTTTATGGTTCCTTCGCCGATTCCTCTGCGGGGTCTGTTGATGATTCTTTTAATACTGACTTCATCTTTGGGGTTTGCAATGGCCCGAAGGTAGGAAATCATATCTTTTACTTCGCGTCTGTCGAAGAAACGGTAGCCGCCGACAACATGATGAGGGATGCTTCTTTTTCTGAGTTCCTGTTCAAAGACTCTGGATTGAAAATTGGTGCGGTAAAGGATTGCAAAATCGCCCGGCGTTCTGCCTGATTTCAGAATTTCTTTTTGAATTTCGTTTGCAACAAGTTCTGCTTCCTGTTCTTCATTTGCCGCAATTTGACAGTTGATTTTTCTTCCCGTTTCACCATTGGTTCTGAGCTTTTTATCGATTCTTTCTGAATTATTTACAATGACCTCATTTGCAGCATCAAGAATGGTTCGTGTTGACCGGTAATTCCATTCCAGACGTACCGTTTTGGCATCGGGAAAATCCTTTTGAAAACCCAGAATGATATTTACATCTGCCCCTCTCCAGCCGTAAATAGACTGATCGTCATCGCCTACAACACAGATGTTATTTGTATCTCCCACCAGAATGCGAAGAAGATCATACTGGGAAGGATTTGTATCCTGAAATTCATCTACCAGAAAATATTTGTATTTATTTCTGTATTTTTCTACCAGATCGGGATTCTCTTTAAAAAGTTTCTGGGGAAGAAGAATTAAATCGTCAAAATCCACAGAATTAAAGGACTGAAGGCTTTCCTGATACAGCCTGAAGATTTCAATAAAGGTTTCACTGTCACAGGGAAGCCCCCGGCTCATAGCAAAATCTTCTGCTGATATGCCGGAGTTTTTACAGAGGGAGATCAGAAATTCCATGCCGTCATCTTTTAATGATGCAGGATCCATTTTAAGTTTTCGATAAATGTCCGAAAGAAACTGTCTAGCATCATCTGCAGTAATAATACTGAATGGAATTCTGTATCCGGGAAGTCTGTGAATTTCGCTTTTTAAAATTCGATTGCCCAGAGAATGGAAAGTGGAAATGACCATGCCTCTCAGCTGCTTGCGGTCCATCATTTTTGACATGCGCGATTTCATTTCTTTTGCGCTTTTATTGGTAAAAGTAACGGCAACAATGCTTGATCCGGGAATGCCGGATTTTACCATATTCTGAATTCTGTGAGTAATAACCCTGGTTTTTCCGCTTCCGGCTCCGGCAAATATAAGAAGGGGACCATGGATAATATCGACTGCGGATTTCTGTTCTGGATTCAGGCTATTCGGAGACATGAAATTGTCATTTCATATGAAAATGCCTGAAAGTAAAATCAAAAAATTGAGTGACATAATAAATCAAAAATATTTTTTCTTAGAATTGTGCCGTTAACCCATTTTCAGGATCCGCTCAGCCGTTTTTTATCCGTCAGGGATGAAGTTCTTTTTAATGGAAAGGTTGGCCTTCTTTCAAATCAGATCTCTTTTCATCCGGAAACCGGCGAATATCTCTTTCAGATTCTGGAACGTCGGGGCAGCCTGAAAAGAGTTTTTATACCCGAACATGGACTTTTCGGAGAACTTCAGGATCAAATCCCCCTTACAGCTACAGAGATTTATTCTGGTTTAATTAAAAATACAGAATGCATATCGTTATATGGATTAAAAGAAGAATCCCTTGTCGTTCAGCCGGAATTATTATCAGATCTGGATGCTCTGGTTGTGGATATTCAGGATGTGGGAAGCCGTTATTATACATTTGCTACGACCTTCAGTTATATTCTTGATATCCTCCATGAAAACTCAATTCATCTTGATATTTATATTATAGACAGAATCAATCCTGCAGGAAGACAAATTGAAGGGATTCCACTTGATAAAAAATATTCCTCATTTGTGGGTAGGACCGGTCTACTTCACAGGCATGGAATGACGATCGGCGAGCTTTCGCTTTTTTACAAAAATCAGATTCAGGGAAGGTTTAATATCCATATTATCAGGCTTTCTGATCCGGAAAAAGAAACCATGAGAACGATCAGCAATCCTTCCGGTTCATCGGCAGGAATTTCTGTTGTCTGGCAACCCTGGTGGATTTCTCCATCTCCCAATATGCCGACAGAGTTCACGCCCTTGATTTATACCGGACAGTGTCTTCTGGAAGGTACAAATTTAAATGAGGGAAGGGGGACAACCCGGCCTTTTGAAATTTTTGGTGCACCATACCTGAAAAATGTATTTTCAGAATCCAAAACGCTTTCCAGGCCGGGAGCAATTCTACGTCCCTTAAAATACATTCCTTCGTTTCACAAACATGCTGAATCTGTCTGCAATGGGTTTCAAATCCATTTAACAGGCCAGCCCTACCATTCCCTGCTTCATACGGTTGAAATCTTAAGGCATTTTCAGGAAAATGAAAACGATTTTGAATATTTAAAAGGAGTGTATGAATACCGTTCAGATCTGCCTGCCATAGAACTTCTTGCGGGAGATGAAGAATTA
>JAOUOA010000495.1 GCA_029880625.1 Spirochaetia bacterium | reverse complement strand
GCTTTATTGATAATGTGCAAATTCTGGAAAAAAAGGTTCTTCAGAGACTGGGCGATAAGAAAACAAAAATTTAAATCATTCGGACAAATCTTAAATAAAATCGCTTTTCACAAACAGGCTGTAAAGAGAAATCTCTTCTTTTTCAAGAGCTTCTTTTCCTCCTTCTTCCCTGTCAACAATACAGACTGCATTTTTCACCCTGATTCCTGCAGAACGGAATGCATGGACTGCTTTGATTGTGGAGCCTGCCGTGGTAAT
Source organism: Spirochaetia bacterium (assembly GCA_029880625.1). GTDB lineage: Bacteria > Spirochaetota > Leptospiria > Leptospirales > Leptonemataceae > JAOUOA01. Next base: position 2,713 of record JAOUOA010000495.1, on the reverse strand, counting down.
TACATCATCGAGAACAATAACCTCATCAACCTGCTCAGCTTCGCCCTCAATCTGCCTGAGGGTTCCATGCCCTTTGGCTTCTTTTCTTACAACCAGGGGAAAGACGGTGTTTCCATCCTTCAGATAAGCAAGACTCAATGCATAAGAAATCGGATCGGCTCCTAGAGTCAGGCCGCCTACAGCTTGAGGAACAGTTTTTGAAAACACAGGGATGAGCTCGTTTTTCAGAGCTTCAGCAAGAAGGGAAAGACGCTCAGGCAGAAGAGTAATTTTCTTGCAATTGAAATAATGCTGAGATTGTTGTCCGGAAGCAAGTGTAAAAGGCTCTGAACTGAATTTATAGATCTCATCCTTTGCAAATTGAAATAATTTAAGGGTAATCTGTCCATGCATAAATTAAGTGTGAAAACCAACGATTATACGGCAATCATTATTCTTGGAATGATTACCGGAATTTCGTCCGCCCTTTCCATTGAACCTTTCAATCTTCCGCTGTTTGCATGGATTTCACTGTGGCCCTTGTTTTATATGGCAGACCGATTTAAAAATTCATGGACCAAGCTTTTTTTAGCGGGTGCCTCTGCTTCTTTTTTTCTATGCCTTTTTGCTTTTTACTGGGTCATTTACATGTTTTCTGTTTTTGGCGGCATCCACTGGACGGTTTCCACGCTGCTGTTTATTCCCTATACCCTTCTTCTGAATTTAAAATTTCCCCTGTTCATGATACTTTTCGGCATCGCACGCAGAAATCAATTTAAAAAGCATCTCCCTCCCGGATGGTTTACAGCTGCTGCAATTGCTCTGATCCTGGACTTTACAACACCTCAGGTATTTGACTGGTACTGGGGCAATCTTCTTGCAGGAAATATATTCTTAGCCCAAATTGCTGAAATCACCGGGATTTACGGCCTTACGTTTCTTCTCTTTGCAGCCGATTACGCTCTTTTTTACAGGCTTCTTGCGATTCGGCGAATCTTTATTCATTTTTTCAGTTCCCATTCAGAAATAAAATTCAAATGGAATTCTGTACTGTTCCACAGGCGGTCCTGGAAACGTCTCCATACACATCTTCGCATCTGGCCGTCGACAGGACTTTTAATTTTCGCACTTTTATTCGGAATTTACAGAAAACATTATTTTGAAACCTATCAGGAAAACCTGCCTTCTGTTCGTGTAGCTCTTCTACAGCCGAACACCCCTCTAGAAAGACCCGGAGGGAAACAGGTACTTACAAAACCATTTATTGAAAATATTATTGCCAATACAATTCCGGAACTTGCGGAAAAAGCCTGGAAAGCATCAGAAGGCAGGCTGGACTTAATCATCCTTCCGGAATCATCGGTCCCTTACTATTCCACACAGGACACAATCTATACCCGGACAGCAGGAATTTATAACGAACTTTATGACAACACCGTAAAAGACCTGGCAGTAAAATATAAATCCGGAATTTTTCTCAATGAAATTGCCGTAGAAGTAATCAATTCAGGGGGAAAGCTCTATCCTGTCTCTTACAATGCTTCTGCATTTTACACAAGCGGCGGCATCCGGTCTGATACTTACTACAAACGGGTTCTGGTTGCATTCGGCGAATACATTCCAGGCTTTCAGATTATTGATGCTCTCGGTCTTTCCGTTCTTCTGCCCGATGCAATCCGCTATATCGGCTTTCAGAGAGGAAAAACATCCAATGCAATTCAACTCAGCATGCCTGAATTGAATGAACAAAAACCGGAAGTTTACTCGGGAGAATCGTTTCCTTATTCATTTATACCGCTGATCTGCTATGAAGTTTTGTTCCCGGAACATGTCCGAAGTTTCTTCAACGAAAAGCAGAAACCTGAATTCATGGTTAATATTACCCAGGATGGATGGTACGGCGATACGGCAGAAACCTACCAGCACTATGAACTGGGACGGATCCGTTCGATTGAATTCAGAAAGGCTCTGGTCCGATCAACCAATTCGGGAAGTAGCGGTTTTGTTGATCTTGCAGGAAATTATGCAGAACCTCTGCACGGAAGTTCCTTTTCTCCCTTATTTGAACCTTATGTTCAGGTAGCGGATGTACCCGTTGATACCAATCATTACAGGACTCTGTATGAACGATTCGGAAATCTCTGGATTGCAGTTATTCTTTTAATGTTTGCAGGTCATGTAATCTTTCATTTCTTCAGAAGGAAGCTGTATGCAAAAAAATAAATGGTTTGTGTTTTTTCTGCTCCTGTTACTGTCATTCCTGCCAGGATGCGCAAAAAAGTATTTTTCTGAAAAAATTAAACATTCGCCTTCAATTGCACTGTATTATCAAAAAGGCGATATTATTATCACAGGGGAAAGAAAAAATTACGGAAGGCACGGCACTTCGGTTTCTGTCAAAAAACGGTTTTACGAAACGATACCGGATTCATTTGAAAAAGAACTGACCCGGACTGTATTAAAAAGCATCCAGGAACATCTTCCAGGCTCTGCAGTCCGCATTCTGGAAAAACCGCCTCAAAAAACGGTTCGAACAATCAAAGGGAAAACCTCTATCGATGATTTCAGTGCCGTTGAAGAAGATCTTCTGGTTCTCTGGCAGTTTGACATAAACTATTCCTGCAAACAGTCCTATTTCATGGATAAATGCGATGGAGTAATTTCGGGATTCATCACTCTTCAGGATACTGATAAAAAAACAAAAAAGAACATCCTTTCTTATAAAAGACCTTTG
>JAOUOA010000045.1 GCA_029880625.1 Spirochaetia bacterium | reverse complement strand
AATTGAATGAGATTTAAGATTTTTTTTTGTTTAAACTTTTTGATATAATACTATGTAAAAAAAATGGAAATTGTTGCATTTTTTTATGAAGAAATGAAATTCATCCTTTAATAAAATAAAAAAAAGTGAAATTCAGGAATCATAATGGTTTTTACCAATTGAAATTGCGCTTTTCCCTGTTAAATTAAAGAAAAAGCTCGTTATTTTAGATATAGGATCATTTTAAAATTATGATTGTATAATTATGAAGCTATTCCATTAATAATGGACCAAAATGAATTGGATTGAAAAGCAGGATTCATACCGAAAATATATAAAGTTTCTTTAATTATATTATAAAATAGAATTACTATCTTCAGAAAAAAAAACAAGGAATTATGACAGAAAAGTCAAGACAGTTTGAACAAATATACCGGGATGTAAGCAGAGATCTTTATGTTTATATTGTAAGGTCCATAAGAAATGATGATCTTGCAGGAGATATTCTTCAGGATTCTTTTATCAATTTCATAAAAGCGTTTCAAGAGAAAGATCTTCCTCCTTCGGTAAACTGCAGGATGTATTTATTCCGGATTGCTCGTCATTTAATGATCAATCACAGCAGGAGTTCTGTAAATAAGAAAACTACTCTGTATTCAGACCCGGATTCCTATGTTTCCTCCAGCAGTGAAAATCTCCCTGAGTCAAACCTTATGGAAAGTGAAAGCAGAAAGGAGGTTTCAAATTTTTTAAATGAACTTCTTTCAAATCTTTCAGAAGAGGAAAAAACAGCTGTGATTTTAAAGCATGTTCATCAAATGAAACTGGCACAGATTGCTGAGATCCTGGAAACATCGGTTTCAACTGCATCAAGGCTTGTCCAAAAGGGTATGGAAAGACTTTCTGAAATGGCGGATCGGAAAGGAGTAAAGCTTGGAGAATTTTGATGTGATGATATTAGAACAATCTAAAAAACCTGTTTTATATAAAGTCTTTGGTCTACTTTTAATGACAGAATTAGAGTTTTTTTCTGTGAAAAATATTTTTAAATCAAAATTTGAGAATTTGAGTGGAATAATTTGTCGTTGAGGCAAATACGGAATCCTATGAATCATTCTGAGAATATAAAAAAACTTGAGAAGCTTCTGAAAGATTCAGGGGAACATTTAAACTCTCAAATACCCTCTTTCAATGAAGCCTGGCTGCAGTCAGAGCCCGGAATAAAGATTGATGAAGTTTCGATGAAAAAAATTCTCAAAATGAAAAAAATAAAAAATCTGAATTCCATGACCGGGATTGCAGCAATTTCCGTTCTTTCACTGGGAATTTTCAGTTATATTTTCATAAATCATAAATCCGAAATCACATTTTCCGGCTCCCAGGAAAATCAAACTGAAAAACTCAGAGGCCTTGCCGTTCGTGTGAAGGGAGTCGTTTTTATTGAAAAAAACGGAAAACGTCAGCAGTTGGTTCAGGGCAAGGTTGTTGAACGAGGAAATTATATAGAAACGGTTTCAGGAGAAGTTGATATTGCTCTTACCGGAGGAACAATTTTAAGATTAAAAAATGAAGGGCGTTTTCAATTTGTAAAATTGGATAAAAAAGAAAATTCTTTTGAATCAGAAATTTTTCTGGAGAAAGGGTCGCTTTATAGTGTGGTGGATCGTCTTTCAAAAGAGGATACCTATACGGTAAAAAGTCCAACAGCCATAGCAGGTGTAAGAGGAACTGCATTTACTGTAACTGCAGATGAAGGCAAAACGGAAATTAAAATTATAGAGGGAAAAGTTTCTGTAAGACAGGATGGCTCTGATCGAGATTCGGAAACCATACTGGAAAAGGGTAAAGGAATTGTTATTGCAGAAAACTCTCAATTCCGCTTCACAGAGCTAAAGGACATGAATTCAGAGGTCCGCGAATTTTCCGATTTGAAGAATTCAAATTCCGAACTGGATAAAGAATTACTGGATGCAGCCCAGAATTTATCTGAAGTAAAATCTGAAGATGAATTAAAACGATTCTATAACAGAGATTTAATCGAAATTGCAAAGCTCAAAGATGGACGGGAGCTGCATGGCCTGGTTGTTTCTCAAGTTGGAGATAAAATCATTTTCCAAACTGTTACAGACAGTTATGTCCTGAATTCGCAGGATATTGATGAGATCAGTTATAAAAATGAGTAAAAGAGTGTATATATTTAGAAAAATATTTAATATTTTTTAAAAAGATGTCTTGACAGCAGAAAATTCTGTAAATATAAGAAAGACAGGACCGGCAAAGCCGGAAAAAATATAAGGAGAAGAAAGATGAATCTAAAAGTTTATTTAAAAGCACTTACCGGTCTGATGCTTTCAGCAGCATTTGTCGGTATTGTTTCATGTGGTGAGAAAAAAACTGCAGACGCCGGTGAACCGCAGCCAATGCTGATTGTATTTGCAAGCGGTGAATCCAGTGTAATCAGGGCGGGAAAGACAATGGAAGCCCGGGTCGGCTTGATTGTGAATCAGCTTGATGTGATTAAAACACAGAACGGTACAGTTGATTTGCAGACAAAAAGCGGTAGCGCTGTTCGCATTCGCGAGCATACAGAAGTTGCTATTTCCAAACTGACTAAAAAAGATACGAAGGTAGAAATGTCTACAGGAAGCCTTCTGGCTACAGTGAAAAAAGAGAGCGCTGACGAAGAGTTTCGTGTTGTAACCCCGACTGCCATAGCGGGAGTGAGAGGAACTACTTTCTCTGTTGAGGTATATGACGGAAAAGAGCCCCGGGTAAAAGTGATTGACGGTAAAGTTGCAATGGCTCCCAGGATTGAGGCTCTTGAAGAATATTCAGCAGAAGAAATTGAAAAGGATCCAGCCTTAAAAAAGCTTTCAGAAGTTTCTGAATCCAATGAAGTTGTTCTGGAAGAAGAAATGGAAGGAACTTTGAATCCTGAAATTGAAAAAGAAGTGATCCGAATAAATAAAAAGCTCGAAACTGCTCAGTCAAAAAAAGAATCGCCAGAAACTGTTCTGAATACAGAGGAAATTGAAAAGAATCTAACAGAGGCGAAAAAGGATAAAGAAGCAGTGTCTGTTACAGAATCCAAGGTAACTCCTGAAGAAAAATCAGAAAAGCAGACTCTGATTGTTATTGAAGTTGAAGCTTTCCAAAAAATTATCGAAAGTGCTGACGAAGTTTCACTTTCTGATGCAACCAATAATATAAAAGAAGAACGTGAGCAGAAGCTTGAAAAAATTCTTACAAATATTGAGGTAGAGGCTTCCAAAACAACTTTGAAATCTGAAGATGAGATCAAGGAACATTATGAAAAACTTGAGACGCTTATCATGAAGGATGGATCCAATATGACGGGAGCTGTAATCGCACAAACTGATACGCAGCTTGTAATTCATACCCCTGAAGGCGTGAAACGAGTTGAAAAGCAGGAAGTCCTGGCACAGGAGTTCTGAAAAAAAACAATTCAGTGTTGAAAAAACGCCGCCGTTTTAACGACGGCGTTTTTTATTTTAAAAACCCGGGATATTATTTTGAGTGATTCTGAGAATATCATGAGCAAAATGTCGTTTTATATGCGGCCGCATAATATATGCATTTGCAAGGGAGTCTCTGAAGAAAAAATTAAAGATGCTGTAAAAAGGCAGGGAGCCAGAAACTTCACTGAAATACAGAGGCTTACATCCTGCAGTACAGGATGCGGGACCTGCGAGGGACGGGTCAAAGAACTTCTTGAAAAAATTTTAAATCATGAAATTAAATAATTTATGAGCGTATGCTGACGTCTCATTTGGTAATCTTTTTATTTTTATAAGATTATTCAGACTGATTGAATCTTGTGAAGGCTCAAGAATTGTCTTTTTAAGGAAAGAATCAGCTTGTCAGGAGACATCTGTTTATAAAATTAAGCTATGATGGACTCGTTTCACCTTTCCACAATGATCCTTTCCGGCGGCCCTACGCTGATCATTCTTCTGATTGCATTTTTAATCTCATTAATTATCATTATTGAACGCTGGATGTATTTTAAAGAAAGGGCTGTCCGACCGGCTGAAATCCTTCTGGATGCAGGATCCTTTCTGGATCGTCATCAAAGCATCGAATTAAAAGAACGTTTTCGAAATGAAAAATCACCCGCCGGCTACATCCTTTCAGAATGCCTGATGCATTCTGAAAATGTTTTATCTTTAAAATCAGACGATTATGAAGAAGTAAAAGACCGAGCTATTGCTGAAAAAATTCCGGAAATGGAGCGCTATTTAACCCTGCTTGCCACTCTGGGTAGCGTAAGCCCTTTTATCGGTCTTCTTGGTACGGTACTGGGAATCATCAGAGCATTTGTCAGCCTGGATATGGGAAGCGAAGGATCTTCCGGTTTGAATGCTGGAATCGCAGAAGCTCTTGTTGCAACAGCAGGGGGCTTAATTGTCGCCATTCCTTCGACGATGGCATATAACTTTTACAGAAAAAAAGTTGAGGCGATGCTCATGAAAATTGAAATTTCTGCAAGCCGTCTGAAGATGCTCCTTTTGCAGAACAGGGGATGATATGAATTATAAAAAATATAGGAATGGCGAATATATGAGCGGTATTAACATCACGCCTTTTACGGATATTATTCTTGTTCTTCTGATCATCTTTATGATTGCAGCACCGGGTCTTTTAAATACTGGAATTGATATTGTTCTTCCCGGGGCTCAATCTTCTTCAAGTTACGGGGAAAATAAGCTTCATGTCGGCCTGGACAGGGAAGGGCATCTGTATCTGAATGGAAGTCAAATTTCCAGGGAGGAATTAAAAAATAAAATTTCGGCGCATCTTCAGGAAAAGGATGCTGATATTGTTCTCAATGCAGATGTTCAGTCACAGCATGGCATTGTAGTGGAGACCCTGGATCTGATCAAAGCAACCGGCGCAAGGAAGATTTTTGTTGGCGTTATCCCGCGATAGAAAAAAAAAAAATTACCTGGATCGTCAGATACTAATCGGCGCCGGGTATTCTCTTCTTATGCTTGTCTTTCCCTTTTGCGTTCCTCTGATTTTTTTGAATTTTAAAGTATCTGAAGGATTTCCCTCAAAATTTTATATAGCCGGAGCCTCTCTGGAATTTTTACTGTCGTCCATTTTAATGGTTATGAAATCCTTTTCTCTGATCCGGCTGCAGAAGTACCGGCAGATGGAGTATTTTTTAAGGATCATCGTGGGTTTGCCTGTTACGATTGTTCTTGGTTCGAGAATCAGCAGTGATTTTTCTTCTCTTGTACGCTTTGTACTGGGGATTCTCTTTTTAAGGCATACAGGGCTCAGGAGTGGAATAAAATTTTATTCTTTTTATTTTACTGCAGGTATGCTTGCTTACTCGTTTCTTGATCATTATCCCCTGATTTCAAAAAATCATGTTCAGCTGGTTCTGGCGGCAGTTCTGTTTTCCGCTGTTTTTTCCGGAATTGATTCTTTTTACAGGGCCAAAATTAAAAAAATATCGAGGAAAAGGAAATCCTGAAGCTGTCCGATAATGGAAAGGTAAAGTCTATTTAATTGAGTTTTTTTATTTTACCTGAGATGTGCAGAAAAAAAATTGATACCTGAATGAGTAATTTTGCCCGGATTAGCAATTTATAATGAAAGAAAATACATCATATGATCTTCAGGACCAAAAGATCAAAAATTATCATTCTGATCTGGGGATTACCCACACAAAAACCGTAACTCTTCCTGGGATTCGTACGCAATCCGGCTATGAATTTAAAAAAATTGATTTGAATTTTATGACAATCGGGACTCTCAATCCGGAAAAAAGCAATGCAGTCCTGGTCTGTCATGCCCTTTCTGGAGATGCTTATATTGCAGGGATCAATCCCGAGACAGGAAGGCCTGGGTGGTGGGATTTTCATGTCGGTCCCGGAAAAGCAATTGATACCGATAAGTTTTTTGTCATCGCATCCAATGTGATTGGCGGATGCAATGGTTCAACCGGTCCATCTTCGATCAATCCTGAAACAAACAAGCGTTTTGGAATGTCTTTCCCTCAAATCAGCATACGTGATATGGTTGCAGCACAGAAAAGGTTGTTGGATTTCCTTGGGATTGAAAAGCTTTTCAGCGTGGTTGGCGGTTCCATGGGAGGGATGCAGGCGCTGATCTGGGCTCTGGATTATCCCGAAATGGTTACAACCTGCATTCCGATTGCAACATCCATGGCGCACAGTGCAATGCAGATTGCATTTAATGAAGTCGGCAGACAGGCGATCTTAACCGATCCGAACTGGAAAAACGGAGATTATTATGATCAGACAATGCCGCCGGACCACGGCCTTGCTGTTGCAAGGATGATTGGTCATATTACCTATCTCAGCGAATATTCCATGAAGACAAAATTCGGACGAAAACTGCAGAGAGTTGCCGAGCCGGAGGAAATTTTTCCTCTGTATTCCATTGAAAGCTATCTTCATTATCAGGGAGAAAGTTTTGTAAAAAGATTCGATCCCAATACGTATCTTTTCATTACGAAAGCAATAGATATGTTTGATTTTCTTGAAGACCGTCCGCATAACGAAGTGCTCAGAAATATCCGCTCAAGATTTCTTGTGATTTCATTTGAATCAGATTGGCTTTATCCCCCGGGTCAGTCCAAAGAGCTGGTAAAAGCACTGAAGCGATCAAATGCAACTGTAACATACTGCAATCTGGGTACGCAGTACGGGCATGACTCTTTTTTAATTAACAATCCTGAGTTTTCCAGAATTATGAAAAACTTTCTCCATATGGAATACATGAATCAGGAATCGATTAGTGAAGGAGATTCTGATTAATGCTTGGAGGAATTTATGAATCAGCATTTAAATGGATCCCTGAAAAATCCCGGGTTCTGGATCTTGGGGCCGGAGACGGCGGTTTTCTGGAACGTCTTGTTAAAGGGAAAAAAGTCAAAGGAGAAGCGGTAGAAAAAGATCCTGAAATGCTTGCCCGCTGCATTGAGCGCGGACTGGTTGTACACCAGGGAGACGTTATGGACGGCCTGGATCAGCATGATTCAGACAGTTTTGATTATATTCTTTTAATGGGAACGCTGCAGGAGCTTGTTTCGCCTGCGAATGTTCTTCATGAAGCATTTCGTGTAGGACAGAGAGTGATTGTCGGATATGATAATTTCGCTTACTGGAGAATCCGGCTCCAGATTATGTTCGGAGGCAGAGCGCCGGTAACAAATACAATGCCGTATTCATGGTATGAAAGTCCGAACCTTCATGTCTGCTCGGTCGATGATTTTCAGGATTTCTGCAAAAGTCTTGATTTTGTTCAGCTTCAAAATGCTTACTATACTGAAAATCGAAAGGTCCTGTTTATGCCGAATTTATTTGCAGAAGAGGCACTTGCCTTAATTGAGAAAAAAAAGTAGTTCTCATCTGATTTTTTTCAAAATTGGAATCAGCATTTCACCCCATTTTCTATACCCCTCTTCGTTTAAATGCACGTAGTCCAGTTTCCCGTCCGGGAAAAAAAATCTGTATTTTTTCTTCAACATGGGCTTATCTTCTTCTGAAAGATGCACCCAGAGATCCATAAACTGGACGCGGCTGTAGCGATCTGCAAGGTATTCCAGTTTTCTGTTGTAAAAAGGAGTGATGGAATTTGCTTTCCAGGCACTGACCGGCGGAATGCTGACAAGAATAATTTGCGCTGTCGGCAGTCTACTTAACAGGTGATTGAGAATCAGATCCGTATTCTGAAGCGCTGCTGAAATACACCTGCCTCCCAGAATATCATTCCCTCCGATTTCAATGATTATGGTTTTCGGATTTAAAGAGACGATATCTTCATCCAGTCTGCGCAGGAGCATGTATGTTGTATCTCCGCCTATGCCGCGATTTATAATTTCAAATCCAGGAACGTACTTTGTGAGACGTTCAGGAAAAAAAAGTGCGGATGTAGAATCTCCTGTGATGACGGCAAAAACGCTCTTTTTTTCAGTTTTAACAAAGATTTTTTTTCTGAATTCGTCATAATAAATCAGGTATTTTTCTTTTTGTTCTGCAGGGATTAGAGTTTTTTTGCAATGAAAATCTCTGCTGAAATAATCACGCCCCGGGCTTTTTCCGCGAAGGTAATCCTGTTTGCAGTTCGCAGCTGTGAAAAAAAATACAACGGAAGCTCCTGCAGTCAGAAAAATCTTTCTTTTAAAAAAAAGATCTTTTATTTCTGTAAAGTTTTTTTGAAAATCATGAAGGCGATGTAAGTATGATGTATAAATTGACATTATAAATACAGAAAGACTATATACGATAGAAACGATTTGCTTTTTCATTTTGTTTTTCCTTTTTTATCGTGTTGATTCAGCCATTTTAAAATTTCTGGAAAAACCTCATCAGGCGCTTTTCTGCCCATTATCATTCCCATGTGGCAGAAATCAGACTTTCCGTTATGGTTTTTTCCGTATAAGATCAGTTTTTTATTTCTGCTTCCGCAGTCCTGATATGCATGCACTACTCCGGCTGGATTCGCAATTTGATCCTTCATTCCTCCGAGAAATAAAGAGGGACATTTGATTTTCTTAAAAGTTTCGGCGTAATTATATTTGCCATCGAGAGAAATTTCTTTTCCGGTCTTTATCCAGGAAGCAAGCTGAGTCAGCATAAGAGGTGAAGTATTTTCCACAGCGTTCATTTTGAGTTTCCGCATTGTATTTGCCGAAAGGTTTTCACGGCTGTAAATAAAATTCTCAGGAGGCAGGTCTGCTATCCCTGTAAAAGGAATTGCAAGTTTTGCAAGAATCTTGAGATTAAAAAATTTAACAAAAAACTTATATCGGATAAAGGAATACCATGGGCCATTTCTGATAAAGTCAGATTTCCCCGGTGCTGATACAGTAACAAGCGACTGGATGCTTTTTGCACAGACTGGATTTGCAGCGGCGGAATATCCGATCATTCCTCCCATGCTGTGTCCGATCCAGTGAACTTTTTTTTCACCTGTCAGTATTTTTACTGCTTTGATGATGGAAGGTCCATCCTCACGTGCAAGGTCATCAAAGGAATATTCAGGCGCTTTTTTGTTTTGAAAAAATGATTTTCCTTTGGCGCGCAGATCGGGAACAAAAACATCATAGCCGAGGCGCTGCAGATATGCGGCCATGCTGTGCTCTCTGTCCAGGTCGACGCTGTAGCGGTTCACAAAAATGCCGTGAAGAAAAATTACCGGATAATGTTTTGAAGGAAGGTTTGGCTTATAGCGATGGAGCGCAAGATTCCAGCCATCATTTGTTTTTGCATAGTGGATTTCATCCTCATCTGTCCGTGATGAATAAAGGAAATAAATGACAGAGTAGAAAACAGGAAATAGAACAATCACTGTAATAAGATATGTAAAAATTAATAAGGAAAAAAGAATCAGAGCAAGAGAAAATAAAAGAACGGAAGGCAGAGTAATCAAACTTAAATAAGCGATTCCCGGCAGATTCTTTTCTCTCATAAAAGTAAAATGGCAAATTTATTCCGGAGGGTCAAGTAGAAAGTTGACGCTTTCAAAGAAGTTCGATTGACAGAAGACCTGCAGCTAAAAGTGTAACAGGATGGATTCGGACGAACCTTTACAGCTTGTGGAATTTCAGGGACCTTTCTTTAAATTGAAGTTCCCTTCTCACTGGGAAATGGAGATCATTGAAGATATTCCTGCATTTTTTGATCCTATGGGCGGCGGCGCACTTCAGGTTGTTTCCGCACAGAAAAATGATGAGCCGGTTAATCTGGAAGATGAAATGACTCAATACCTTTCTCAGATGGGAATCTCCTTTGACCCGGAAAAAATTGCTTCATTTAAAATTCAGGCAGGCCCATGCCTTGCATGTGAATTCATTAAAGAGGACCGTTTCTGGCTCCTGAACATGATTGGACAAGAAGGTAAGCTTCTGATCGTAATGTATAATTCCGATGAAGTTCCAGATCCTGACACTGTCAGCATTCTGATGAATATCATTCAATCCATTCGGCTGGAAGGTTCATGAAAGAGGTTAAGATTGTTGTACTGGCTTCAGGGCGGGGCAGCAACTTTATTGCTGTCAAGGAAGCCATGGACACAAGAGAAATTCAGGGCTGCAGAATCAGTCTTGTGATTTGCGACAGGCATAATACCGGCGCAGAAAAATATGCGCTTGAAAACGACATACCGGTGCAGATCATTGATTATAAATCGCTTCCTGATCGAAAAGAATTTGATCGGCTGCTGAGAGATTCTATTATTGCAGAAAAACCGGATTTAATCCTGACTCTGGGTTTCATGCGGATTATCAGTAAATGGCTGGTTCGCGATTACGAAGGTAAAATAATTAATATTCATCCTTCGCTTTTACCTTCGTTTCCCGGTATGCATGCGCAGAGACAGGCTCTTGAAGCAGGCGTAAAGGTTACAGGAGCGACTGTTCATTTTATGGATGAGGGCATGGATACGGGACCGATTATTCTTCAGGCCCCGGTGATGGTGCCGGAAGGGGCGGATCTTGAAGAAGTGTCAAATTTGATTCTTCAACAGGAACATCCGCTTTTAATCCGCGCTGTTCAAATGTTTTCAGCGGGAAAACTTCAAATAACGGGTCGAATTGTAAAAATACTGGATTAAGAGGATAACAGATGATTAAAATTAAAAGAGCTTTGATTTCAGTTTCAGATAAAACAGGCATTGTTGAATTTGCAGAATTTCTTACAAAAAATAGTGTTGAAATCTTATCGACGGGAGGAACGCTTAAAGCGCTTCAGGATTCAGGAGTTAGCGCTCACCCGATTGAATCTTATACAGAATTTCCTGAAATGATGGAAGGAAGATTGAAAACTCTTCATCCCAGAGTTCATGGAGGTCTTCTGGCAAGACTTGATAAAGAGGATCATGTAAAATCCATGAAAGATCACGGAATCGAGT
>JAOUOA010000493.1 GCA_029880625.1 Spirochaetia bacterium | reverse complement strand
AGGAATCTCATTCAGAAAATCTGCCTGCAGATTTTTTAAAAGCATTTCTGCAGGACCGATTTGTTCTTTTTATACTGATCTTTTTTATGATTTTTAATTCGTTTTTAAAACTCAAAATTTACAGTTTAATTTATAAGGTTTTCTGATTTTTCCTCAACCAGTTTTTTATACTGTTCCATAATCATAAGATCGGGATCATTCGGAATTAACAGATGGTCGTCAAAAAGTTTCGGAATCTGCACTTCTTCAAAGCGCAGCGGGCGTTCCCTCCACAGAGTAAGCGATCCGGGAAACTTTGTTCTGCAGTTCCTTATAACAACACGATGCCTGATTTCATCTTCAATTTTATCAGGAGGGAAAAGTGATTCCAGTTCACATCGAAGCTCTTCATCGTCCATGGAGTCTATGATTCCTTTAATTTCTTTCAGGGATTCAGGTCGATAGGATTCTTCCATCATGCATCTTGCAAGAAAATAGTTTCGCAGAGGTGATTCAGGAATTTTCCTGAGAGTTGACGCCGAGAATGGAGAAGGTTCCTTCATGCAGATCAACGCTGCCCGGTAAATGGAGATTTCCTGAGAGAGAAATTCTTCTACTGAAATTTTTTCTGATGCAAGTAATTTTTCAGCTCTGTCAAATAAAGCGGCATCCATATAAATCTTAAAAAGTTCATTTCTTGCACGTTTGTCTTTCATTCGACTCAAGGACTCTTCAAGAAGATACACCGATGACATGAGGGTAATTTTTCTAAGTGATAAAACATATCCCATGCCCTTGATTATTTCAGGATCATCCGGATAATTTTCATAAAGCCTCTGAAAACGTTCCAGAGCAGCGTCAAAATTCCCTGATTCAAGAGCGGCAAATCCGATTTCAACCTGGCGCTGTTTTAAAGAACATCCTGAAGAAAGTACAATCAGAATTGCAGACAGAGCAAGAATGATCACAAAGTTCATTTTTGATTTATGAAGGCTGTTATACTGTATCTTAAAATTCATTTTTTAAATTTTCGTTATGAAAAAACACTAAAAAAACTGTTTTTCGAGTCTCCAGGCTCTAAAATTCTATATTTTTTAACTTTTTTTACCCTTTTTCTAATGCGACATAAAAAATCTATTGTAATGTTCTGCATATTAAATAAGAATCGCTAAAAATAAGTGTTTTGGGGGACGTATGTCAGAACAAGCAGAAAATGCAAGGGAAAGCCTGGTGATTGCCAGTAAATGCAAGGCCTATATTAAGAATGCAGGATGCATGGTTTCCTCTGATGCCATGGAAGCATTGAGTGAAAAAGTATATGAAATCCTGGATCAGGCTGTAAAACGCACAAAAGAAAATAAAAGAACAACCCTTAGACCACACGACCTGTAAAATTACAGATTTACTGAATTAAAATATTCAGGTTGTTCTTCTTTTTTACAATTTCTTTTCGGCAGGATTCATTATACGGAATCCTGCCCTGTATTTGAAATCACTACATTCTAACCTGAACGATATGCCGCACTGCAGCTAGTTTTGAAGCACCGGTCCTGATTTTTAAAATTCATTTTTTTCTTCCAAACAAATTAGAAAATAAAACTGATGTTCAAAAAAACACGTATAATTTTTCAGTAAGTTTTTATATTGGTCCCGGCTGCAAAACAATATCGCGAAAGATATCCTGGGTTGATCCGTAACGATGAGTAAAATAGCCGATTTGAAGCGAGTTGTTTACTGCAGGGTCTTTTCTGCAGTAAAATTGGGGATAATGAAAGAAGAACAATTAAGAATATATTTTCTTTTGAATCGTTTCATGTCATGGGCGATCAGGATCCCATTCCAGTTTTCCTGTCTTCTTCATAACAACTACAATGATTTGGAATAATGCAAGGAAAGCAAAGAGACTCCACAAAATGAGACTTTCCGAACCCAGCCATTCCCAGCCGTAGCGAAAATGAAATTTCAAAAGACAGTAGATGGTCAGAGATCCAAAAACAACCGATGTTGTATTGTGCTCTTTTTTAAGAAGACGTTTCCAGGTAAATGTCATGCCTTCAATCGATTTACCCCACTCAGAAAAACGATGAGGCCAGAAACGATTCACCCGGGAAGTATATTCATCATAATCCGGTCCGAACTTTTCCCTTAAAAATTTTTCTTCTGCAAGAGTGATGGCGATATAAATTAAATAAAAAAGAGGGGCTGCAATAAGATAGAACCATAATATATTGATCACCATGATGGATCCGAAAACGATCAGGATATTTCCTACATAAAGTGGATTCCGCGAATGATTGAACATCCCGGAAATAACAAGCTTATCAGCATAAATTTTTTTATTGAGTCCGCCGCGTTTGATATAAGCATAACCGATTGTAATTCCACGTACAAACTGTCCGGATAATGCAACCAGGAAACCTGCAACAGTAATAAAAATATCGAATTCAAATGTGCCGAGTTTCATAACTGGCAGAGTAACCAGATAAAATGCCAGAAGAAAAATAATGGTAAAAGCCGTGTCCCGCCAGCGAAAGAAAAAATTTCCGATGGGAATAAGTAGATTTGTGATTGTTTTCATTTGATTGCTATAATTCCTTCAAAACTGATGTATTTCATTACGGTCATAATGTCTTTAAAGCCCGCTCTTTCAAGCATCTCAAAATTTCCCATTGTGGAAAATGGCTCAAGTACTCCTTTCAGGCTTCTGCTCTTTGAGACAATTTCTTCGCTGGAATACCCCTGATCCAGTTTGTAATCCGTATAAAGCCCTGTCATGATATCCTGAAATCGGGCATCAGGCGCTCTGACTTTCTCAAAAAGCACCAGGGCGCCTCCCCAGTTCAGACTGTTAAAGATTCTGTTGATAATTTCCTGTCTGAATTTTGGATGTACAAACTGAATTGTATAATAAGAAAGAACAAGATCGCAGTTTTCAAGAGGGAATTCTGTAATTTCGCTCAGTTCAAACTGAATCCTTTTATCGGAAGAGCATTTTTTTTTCGCTTCTTCCA
>JAOUOA010000044.1 GCA_029880625.1 Spirochaetia bacterium | reverse complement strand
GCCTTTCAGTACTTTTTCAGCAATCTGTTTGTTTACGAATCGTCCCAGAGCGTCTTTCATTTTTTCTCTTTCGCCGAGACCCAATGCCATTGTGAGAAATGAATTGGTCAGAATCCCGACTTCGTCACGGCTGCTTGGCTTGATATCGACGACGTAATCCCCCTCTTCGATTTTTTTTGTAGCTCCGACAAGACGGATCAGGGGTATGCTGAGTGAGCGCGAATAGAAGAATACAATTAATAGAGCTGCATTCAGTACGAGCGCCATAATGTATATATTTCTCCTCTGGATGTCAAAGACTTCCTTCAGAGCTTCTTTTTCAGGAACGGTTGAAATGACAAACAGAGGGACAATTTTCAGGCGCTTGAACGATCCCAGATAAGATACTTTTTCCTCATCTTTGTATTTGTCTTTGTATTTGAACTGTCCGTTTGGAATGCTGCTGTCAAAAGCTTTCTTGACAATGGGCAGTTCTATAAAATTCGTTTTTGACTGCACAATCTTTTTGTCTGGATGAGCGATTACAAAACCCCTGTCGTCAACCATGTAGGTGGTTGACATGCCCGTTTTTTTGAAAGTGTTCAGGAAGTTTTTAGGGTCCATGTATACGATAATGATATTTTCTTTGTAGGGAATTCCAATCCCAATGATGGGGATTTTAAATCCAGGCGAAGCGTTATGGATGAGGGTGGTCCCGTTGAAGACTCTCTGGAACGCATTGGAATTCAGGGCATGGAGCTGATCAATATCCGAAGAAGGAATTTCTTTTTTTAAGAGAAATGTATTGTTTCGAAATTGTTTTGTAAAAACAGTCTGTCCTTCCTGATTCTCTGCAACTCCGATAAAAATGTATTCGTCGTTGCTTTTGAAAAAGATGTCGCTCAGTTCTCTTGCTTTTAAGGGGGCTATTTCCGCGCCGGATATGCTTGAAATAAAAGTTTTTGAATTGAGCTGTATCGTTTTAATTTCTGCTTCGATTCTCTGCCCGATGATTTCTGTAATGGCAAGGTCTGTCTGTTGAACTCTTCTTTCGCTTGCATCTCTGAAAAAGTTTGATGCAAGGAAAATTACAACGGAAAGGGCCGTGAGGATGATGGATGAAATCATACCCATCATTTTTATCTTGATTGTGAAACGGGAAGGTTTGAAGATTTGTTTTCCGCTTTTTTTTACATCCTTAGAGGTTTCAGCAGTTTTTTCTTCTTCGGATCCTTCGATTAGAAGCTGCTGATCCGGCATTTCGCTTAAAAGGAACATCCCGTTTTTTACAGCGCTTTTTAAATATAGAACATAATTAGAAAGGTGCTGATTTTCTTCTGTACGGATTCTGGATAAAAAATCTCCGTTTGAAGCGCTTTCAAACAGCTGGAAAATGGAAAATCCGTTTAGAAAATTTCCTGCATCCTCTTCCATGCCGGATTCATAAAGAAATTCTGCTGAACCGTTTCTGAGTTTGTTTTTTAAGATCTGATGGATATGAAACAGTTTTTCATGATTGAAACGGGCAATGGTTTCAGGAATAAAGACAATGCCGATTCCTTTCTCTATGAGATTCCCCATAAATTTTTTAATGTCTTCTCTTGACTCATTTGAAGCAAGGATGAAAAGATAATGGATACCGCGGATATTCCACCTTCTCGTGGCTTCTCCCATACGGATATTTGAAAGATCTGACAGGATTGATTCCAGAGCAGGACTGGTGTAAATGGGGTATAAGTTGTTAAATGCGTATCGATCCTGTATCATAACAAATAATTAGATTGAAATTCCTGCATAATGCATATTTTTTTTGTGGCTTCTGGATAAGGATTTATTCTGAATCTTTTCCTTTTATATTATCGACATTTTTAATGAGATTTCTCCTGATCCTTTCCTCTTATCTGTCCAGGAACAATAAAAAAAATTTCTTCATAAAAAAATTTTTTTGTTGTTTTTACACGTATGATTTAAACGAGACTTTCAACTATCCTTTTTTGGGAGAGAATGCCCTTCAGGGCTTAAAAAAATATAATTTCGGGAGGCCTTTATGGCTGTAGATTTTGAAAAAGTGAAGGCTATTATTGTCGAACAACTTGGTGCTGATGAGTCCGAAGTGACCCCAGAAGCCCATTTTATTGATGATCTGGGAGCAGATTCCCTGGATACTGTAGAACTGGTAATGGCTCTGGAAGAAGAATTTGGAATAGAAATATCTGATGAAGATGCAGAGAAAATCCAAACGGTTGGGGATGCTCTGAGCTATATTGAAGAGCATATGTCCTGATTTTAAGAAAACCCGGCAGTATAATTCTTTCTATGTTCAGGCAGATCTGAGGACTGCAGGCTGTCTATTCCTGCCATGAGCCCTTTCAGCTTTTCTGGAAGGGTAAAATGGCTTTGTCCATAATGTTATTTTGAAAAAATTTTTTTTAAAAAGTTTGGAGTCAGGTCGTTTAAGGGAACTGAAAAAGCTGTCAGCCAAACTGGGGTTGAAATTCAATGATTTAAGCCTTCTGAATCAGGCCCTAACCCATAGCAGTTTCCAAAATGAATCAGGTCAATCCTCTCAAAATAACCAGAGACTGGAATATTTGGGAGATTCTGTCCTTGAACTCATTGTGAATGAGTTTCTTTATAAAAAATTTCCCTCTTACACAGAAGGCCAGCTAGCAAAAATTAAATCCCACGTGGTATCAGAACGTTCTCTTGCAAAAATAGCATCACAGATAGGAATAGGGTCATTTCTTTTAGTAGGGAAAGGAGAATTTCTTTCTGGAGGAAAGGAAAAGCCTTCAATCCTTGCAGATGCTCTGGAAGCTTTAATTGCATCCATTTATCTGGATCAGGGACTTGTAAAAACAAAAAAATTTGTTATTGCTTCTGTGAAAGATTCCATTGATTCTATCAGATATCCGGATGATGCGAGAGATCCCAAATCCAGGCTCCAGGAAATGGTTCAGGCTCTGTACAGTAATCTTCCAGTTTATTCTGTTTTGTCTCAGTCAGGTCCGGATCATGACAGAATCTTCACCTGCGGAGTTTCTGTAAATGGCGTTGAAATTGCATCAGGCAGAGGAAACTCTAAAAAGCAGGCTGAGAAAAATGCCGCAATTGAAGCCTTAAAAAAAATGAAAAAATAGTTTTGGTAGATTATGCATACTTTGGATTCATCAAAAATAAACATTCAAATTTCATCTGAAAAAGAGTACGATGTCTTTGTCGGCCGTGGTTTTCATGATTCACTTTTTCAAAAACTTGCATCTCTTCAGGCAAGCTCATATTTTATCATTAGCCAGAAAGGACTGGGACCGTTTTTTTTTAATGATTTTCTGGATCAGTTAAAAAAGCATCTGGAGATTCCTGATAAACAGATCTGCATGATTGAAGGCGGTGAAGAAAATAAACATCTTTCCCGTCTCGGACCGGTATACAATCAGATCATTGATGCGGGAGCAGATCGAAAAAGCGTAATTCTAGCCGTTGGCGGCGGTGTTGTGGGCGATTTTGCCGGTTTTGTTGCTGCGACAATCCAGAGAGGGGTCCGTTTTGTCCAGATCCCCTCAACACTTTTATCGGCCGTTGATGCTAGTGTAGGAGGAAAGGTTGCCATCAATGTGGATCGCGGAAAAAATATGGTAGGCGCATTTCATCAGCCGGAACTTGTCTACTTCAACCTGGATTTATTAAAAACGCTGCCGGAAAAAGAATGGAACTGTGGCCTGGCAGAAATGGTCAAGCACGGCTTTCTTGACTCTCAAGGACAGATTTATCCTTTTCTTCTCGAAAATACTGTGCATTTACGCGATCCCGCTTCCGATTTGCTGAAAAAAGCGGTAATGGATTCCATTGCTTTTAAGGCTTCTGTTGTTGCACGGGATGAAAAAGAAAGCGGACTTCGTGCAATTCTGAATCTGGGGCATACCACAGCGCATGCTCTCGAATCCTTTACTGAATACAGCAGATTCTCTCATGGCGAAGCTGTTTCCAGAGGCCTTGTAACGATGATGTATCTTTCTGAAGAAATTCTGGGACTTCCTGAAGCGGATACGAAATCCATGATTGACCTTATGCAGAAATTAAACCTTCCGCTGGATACTGCCGGAATTTCTGCCGATGACCTTCTGGAACATTTAAAATATGATAAAAAAACAGTTGGCGGTATTCCACAGTTTGTTCTGCTTAGAAGACGGGGCGATTACGAATATGGCGTAAAAGTTTCAGAAGAAAGCTTTCAAAAGGCCTGGAACAGGCAGAAAGCTCAATTTGGATGAACCGGGAGGGAGCATGCAGGATAAAGCAACTGAAGAAGGTGTGAAAATCAAAGTCCTGGTTCTGCAGGGCCCCAATATTAATCTTCTTGGGGAAAGAGAGCCGGGACAGTATGGACTGGAAACTCTTGAAGTTGTTCATCTTCGTCTTCAGGAAAAAGGGGAAGAACTGGGTCTTGAACTTGAGTTTTTCCAGTCAAATCATGAAGGTGCGCTGATTGACAAAATCCACGATATAAGAATGGATTCCTTCAGGGGAATTATTATCAATCCCGGGGGACTTACGCATACCTCTGTTTCTCTTCGCGATGCTCTTGCTGCAGTTTCGCTGCCCTTTATTGAAGTTCATATATCAAACGTTTTTGCTAGAGAAGAGTTTCGCCATCATTCCTATCTCAGTCCCATTGCGAGCGGAATTATTGCAGGAACCGGAGTCTATGGATATACACTTGCGCTTTATGCAATTAAAGAGGCCATTCGCCGTTCGCGGTAAGTTGGAGATTCATGGCAGGAAATAAAGAGGTCAGGGAAATCAGAGAGCTGATCGAATCTACCGAATACGATACAGCATTTCGAAAATGTAAAGAGATTTCAGAAAAAAAGGGCAAGCTTCCGCCGCAGATTTTTTATTACGGCGCGCTTTCTTTGTTCGGCCTCGGTCATATCCGTCAGGCTGAAACCTGGGTAGAAAATTTCGAAAGGTATTCTTCCGATTCTGTACATGCGCTCTATCTGAAGGCATACCAGAGTCTTCATCGGGGAAAAACTGATGAAGCGCTTTTATGCTATACCAGAATCCTTGAAAGAGATCCGTCTGATACCTTTGC
This sequence comes from Spirochaetia bacterium, assembly GCA_029880625.1. Lineage (GTDB taxonomy): Bacteria > Spirochaetota > Leptospiria > Leptospirales > Leptonemataceae > JAOUOA01. Next base: position 5,858 of record JAOUOA010000044.1, on the reverse strand, counting down.
TGATTCTCTGATTGAACGACTTCGCAGAGGAGAAAAATCAATTCAGCGAGAACTGGAAATTCCGGAAAATTTCAGAAACTATTTTCCCGGATTTAACGAAGAAATTTCAGATCCTCCGATGTCCGGTCTTCCCCGATCCAGAGACGGCTTTCGCCCTGCAGTTATTTTTTTTATTTTTCTCGGTGTGCTTCTGATTGGGATTGCAGCCTATACGGTACCGAAGCTTTTTGAAAAAAAACATTTCAGTCAATTTCATGATAAACTTCCTGAAATGCCTTCCTCGGGAAGCGTCATCCCTGCAGATGAATATGTTGATGAAAGGCCGCGGTTTATTTACGAATCAAGCAAGGATGCTCTTAAAGATTATGCGGCGGCAAGGAATCTGATTCTTGACGGCAGGGTAAACAGTGCTCTTCGAACCATTGGAAAAATTGAGCTTTCCAATGCAGGATTCGAGATAAAAGAAAGGGCAACCCTTCTTCGGGAATTCATCCCGTTCATCAACCCGGATCAATTTCAGGATCATGTTACTATTGAGGAAATTCTCTCTGAACCGTTTATTTTAAGAGGCGCCCAGGTAATCTGGTCCGGAAAGGCAGTTTCCGTCCAGAAACTGGATGAAAGGAGGCAGAGAATCATTTTCTCAGAGAAAGAGATGAACCAGCCGCCTTTTGTTGTGTTTGATGTCATTATGGAAAACGGAGAGTTGATTCAGAAAGGAGAAAAGATTACTGTCTTCGGGATGTACGATAAAATCCTGACCGGTGAAATGGTTCAGATTAAAACGCTGAAAATATTAAAAAGAGACCCATAAAAATTCTTTTAATTTTTTTAAAATCATATATACTGGTCCTCAGGAAGCTTACGGATCAATGAAAGCAGCTCATATTACAGCACATCAGACAGGCGGAACCGGTAAAGGATATGCACCAGTGATCTTAAAAAAGGCTGAGTCCAGAACTCCTGAATTGAAACTTCCTTCTGCCAGACTTCAGCATGAAAAGCCGCCTCAGAGTACAATAAAAAAACTATCGCGCAGCGATTATGAAAATATTGCATTTCTTCACAGGGCCGAACTAGAGAGAATTCTGAAGCTGGCCGTACCCTATAAAGAAAAGCCTGCTCCGCATTTTATTGCAGAAAAAGGAAATGTACTGGATGTTTTTGCCTGATATGCGGGATTTTATTTCAAGAGTACAGAATTCTGGTCCACAGATTCTCTGGTTCCTTAACGGTCATCGGATGGATTTTTCAAAAGAAGAATACCGTGAAATGATTTCTGAAATCCGAAGGCGGGGTTTGTTCCCTTACCTATCTGATGAAAGGCCTGCTCTTTTACAGAGACTTCACGGCATTGTTGATGATTACAATCAGACCGCAGAAGAACCGGTTGAAGATCCTGAAAGAGAATTTATTCTGGAACAGATGATTTTTGATCTTCAAAGCAAGCTATAGATCCGGTTTCTCCTTCAATACCAGATTCACTTCATTGCTGAACTGCGACTCACCGCCTTCTTTTGTCCAGGAAGAAACAGAAAAGTAATAGGCGTTCATATCCCTGAAGAAAGGCATCGGCAGGCTTGGATCAATTCGGTAAATATTATTTTCCACCATCCGGTTATTAAGGCACTGACGGACCTTGCCTTTCAGTTTACGGTTCAATGCCTGCGGCCGGTATTTTTTTTCGTGGCTTTCCAGTTCGCTCAGTACCGCTGAATCAGCGCTTTCTCCTCTGATAAAAGAACCGGATTCTGAATTATAAAATAATTTTCCTGTATAGCTGTTCGGGCGAAGACCATAATAGATTCTGTAGCCTGCACTGGAATTCAGCTTCACTTCAGGAGTCTCCGTCCATTCCAGGCAAATCTGACCGTTTTCCAGAGGACCGGGGAGGACGCGAAGGTTATCCGGGGGAGAAGGCTTTTTCTGCAGATTGTAACGTATAGAAATTTCTTTCAGCACAGGACTGTGTTTCCCCTCAGGATCTGATTTCATTTCTGCCATCCACTGTATATACCGGAACGGAGGAAGTTTGTCAGTTGTATTTTTTATCCGCTTCCAGGGGATTTCCGATTCAGGTGTATCAGGTGAGAATCGATGCCTGGATGATCTGATTCTGAAATCTAGAATGCTTCCCGACGGTTCTTCTGCATGATAGCGAAATTTTCCTGAACGCGAAGATGGAAGTGCATAAACATTTGAAATTACTCTGCCGGTTTTCTGCGAACCTCGCATGGAGCGGTGGTTTACAATCAAAGGACTGTAAATAGAGGCATTGGGATTAAAAGATTCGCTTCTTGACTGATTTGATATTCTGAATTCATCAATAATCCCTGAATAAACTTCTCCGATCACGATGGGAGAATGATCAAGAGGATGAAAGCTCATTTCGCCAGTCGAATGTCCGAACCTTGCAAATTCTGCTGATTCCTCTTTGTCATTGATCAAAAGCGAAACTTTTCCTGACGAAGCATGAAAACTGACTGCGATATGGGTCCAGCGGTTGATTTTAATTCTGGATCGGGATTTTAAAACAAAATTGTGCCGCTTCCCGGTAAGATCAGTGAAAAGACTGCTGAAATTACAGATCAGTCTTTCCCTTTCAATAAGAATATTCAGACCAATTTTTTTTCCGTCCAGAAGGCTGATTTTTCTAAAAATTTCATTCTTTTCATAAAAATGATAGGGTTTGATCCACATTTCAATGGTAAAATCCTTGACCGGACGGATCAAAGGCCAGGAGTTTTCGCCTGAATTTACAATAATTTTATTTTCCAGTCTGGAAAAATGAGCTGCAGTTCCCGAAACGGCATCTGAAGAGCGGATATAGCTGGAATGATTGATAATATATTTTCCGCTGTCTTCCTGAAGAGTAAAGGGATTTTGTGAATTAAAAGAAATGTACAGGATGTTGTTTTTGCTGCCTGCATGGGATAACGGCGAAAGTACAATATCATCAGTAAGATCCTTGCCCTGGATTTTACTGATGCCCTGAAGAGAATAAAGAGAGAATTCTGGATGGACGGCGCTTCCTTCTTCATGACCTTCTGCCTGGAGAGAAACTGACAGGATGAAGCTTAAAAGGAAACTGAAAAACGGAACATTTTGGAATCTGAACTTCATAATTTAATAACCTGACTGATCCTGCCGGAGAAGGAGAAGAGAAACTTTCTGACTGAATAAAATGTCCGTTTCCCGTCGGGTCCTGTCCGGAAATGATTTACTATCAGATCAATTATCGGTTTATTTTCCGGAATTCATGGTAAGGATTAAATCATTTCTATAATCTGCGGGAATGGGTTCAAAAAATCTGTAAAGGGCAATATAAAGGGGCAAATAGAGTTTCTCGGTAATTTCAGGTCCTGATTTTTTCAGATCACTTTCACAGAATTTTTTTTTCCTGGCACTCTTAAAGAATCTTTTCCATGCTTTCATTACCAGGGTCTGTCGTTCCAGTCTGAGTTCAGAAACAGTGCTGTATCTTTCTTTCCATTCTGAAAGTAAACTCCTGTAAGGGGACTCTTTTAAATTTGAATCCAGCCAGAAATCAATATTTTTGTCGTATAGAACCATGATTTCTTTCCAGATTTGAAATTCCCGGCGGTTTTGTTCTTCATAATAGAGAATAGCAGACTTGCGCTCTTCTGGATTTAAACTGCAGAGGATTCCCTGAAGAACATTGTAATTTTTTTGAAGAGACATTTTTGAATGCTTTTCATATTTTTCCGCTTTTTCTTCGAGTAAAAAGCCGTCTACAACAGGAGCGGTAAAAAGCCGAAGCATTACCTCGGATTGATCCGTTACAGGAGGAGGAAGAAGGAAAAATCCTGTTTTTAATGGTTTTATTTTAAAATCTCTTTCAGATTGTAGAGGATGGATTACGATTGTAAAAAAAGACAGGATTAAAATGTTAAAGGCTATTCTTGAGTTCTTTGAGAAAAAAGTTCGAATTAAGGGATCTATAAGTCCTGTTTGTTTATAAAAAATGGAAGATGATGTATTCAACTTTTTGAAAAGATCTTGTAATTTTAGATATTGTAATGCTTTCATAATGCCTGAAATGACAGAAATTTAATCCTTTGAATTTGTGGAAGGAAAAATCGTAATCTAAGATTTTACTGCTTATTTATAGGATATAATAAAATTTAGACCGTTGACTAATTTTTTGATTTATTTCATGAAGAATGTTCAAAAATCTGGATGTATGAGATTTTCTCATCTGAAATTTAACGGAAAATGCAGATTCCTGATATTTTCAGCTGCTTTATTTTTCTGTCCTGTAGAAGCTTTTGGACAGAATCATGCAGAAGAGGATCAACATTCTCAGGAAGAAACCATTGGTTATTCAAAGCTCCCTGTAGGCAAAGACGGAAAACCCTCCCGCCTGACTCTTGAAGAAATTGTTCAACTGGTTCTTGAAAATAATACCATGGTCCGAATTCAAAAACTTGAGCTTGTAAAGTCAGATACGGAGCTGATGAAAGATGAGTCCAAATATGCTCCCATTCTGGGAATGGGATACCAGGGTAGCCAGAGAAAAGATAAACCTCTTCCTTCATCTGTTTTTTCCGGCACCAAAACCTATACTGACCGCTATTATGCAAATATCTCCAAACTGTTTTCTTCAGGTACCTACTTTCAGCTTGAAGTATCCGATACACGTTTTGATTCGAATGCAGGCGAGTCCTTCCTCGCGCAGTCTTCATTTGCAGGCAGTCTTGCACAGCCGCCACTCCATACCGGAGCTCTGACTGTTGTTCTTCGTCAGGAACTTCTGAAAAATTCATTCGGCTACAATCAGAGAAGAATGAATGAAATTTCACGTAACAATGCTTTAATGCGTAAGCACGATGTCTCATTTCAGCTGGGACAGCTGATTGTCCAGGCAATGGTTGAATACTGGCAGCTTGCAATTGCCGATGAAAATCTTGAAACTTCCAGAGTCCTTCTTGATAATACAAAAAATATAAGGAATATAACAATTCGCAAACGCGGAATCGGTCTTGCAGAAACATTTGAAATCAATCAGTGGAATGCTATTGTTGCGAATTCGGAAATCCGCCTTGACTCCGCAGAAATGGAACGTGATATGCGGAAGCGAAATCTTCTGCGGACTCTCAATCTTGATCCCGAATCTGAGATTGATGGTTCCAGCCAGCTTCTTGAGAAAATTCCAGGGGATATTGATCTGAAAAAAGATATCAATCATGCACTGCAAACTCGTCCCGATTATAAAAATATTAAACTGCAGAAAGCGAATGCAGAAAAGCTTCATGAACTTGCAAAAAACAATCTTCTTCCATCCGTTACTATTGGCGGAAAATATTCAAGCAGAGGTTATGGCCGGCATGCAAATTCTTCCAGTATCCCGGACGAAGTTTCGGACGGAAGGTATCCTGAATCGTCTGTAGAATTCAGAGTGGAGTATCCGTTATGGGATAAAGGTGCGAAAGCTGATTCGCGGAATGCTGAGATTGCTCTAAAACAGATGGATATACAGGAAAGGGAAATGCGGCGAAGAATTGAAGATGATGTCCGTGAGAGCATGGACCGTATTCATACAAGTCATACGGCGCTTGTAAAAACGAAGGAGGCTCTTAAACAGACAGAAGCTTTCTACCGGGGACTTCTGGTTCGCTATACTCAAGGACGTTTCAATGCAGAAACGGTAAAAAATGCTCTGGATGCTCTTGTCCAGGCCCGCCTTTCCTATATGCAGGCAAAAATAAATTTTAATATTTCTCTTGTCCGCTATGACCTGGCGAGAAATACAATTTTTAAAAAATATAATATTGACATCGATAAAATTATTGAGAGTCAGAATTAAAAACACTTTCAATTTTTTTACGGAGATTTTC
>JAOUOA010000043.1 GCA_029880625.1 Spirochaetia bacterium | reverse complement strand
CAGAGAGTTATAGAATGTTCGTATTCTGGTAGAGCGAAAGCCAATTTCTTCAACCGTTCCTTCTTTATCATTGACAATGATCCAGTCTCCAACCTGAAACGGCTGGTCAAAGATAATCATTAAAGATCCGAAAAAATTTGCTACCGTATCTTTTGCAGCCAGAGCAAATGCAAGTCCGCCGATTCCCAGGCCGGCTAGAAGGGACATGACGTTGATGCCAAGATTCTGAAATGTAATCAGAGAACCGAAGATGATGATGCTGACTTTTATGGTTTTATTTAGGAGCGGGACAAGCTGGTTGTCCAGAGTGGATTCTGTTTTGTTTGTCAGAATTCGTAAGTATTCAATCATGAGGTCAGAAAATCTGTAAAAGAACCAAATAAAACCGATACTGTACAGAATTTGCAGAGAGGTTTTAAGCACGGTATATGCGGAACCTTTGATGAGCAGAATATGGATGGATGCCATCCAGAACCACGAAAGAATCAGAAGACCGATCGGTTTTTTAATATTATGAATAAACCTTGTATTGAATGCTTTCCCTGTTTTTGTAAAAAGTTTGATTCCAAGAGCAGCAACAAACCCTGAAAGAGCTCTTAGAATCATTCCTAAAATCACTGCAATAAAAAGGCCGACCCATTGCCAGGTTTTTAAAGAAAGATAGGTATCGGTAAGCCAAACAGGGATATTGGGAAGATAAAATTTTTGAATACTGTCTGAAACAGGTTCCGGGATGATTGGATCTTCAGCGAAGATTCCTGAAATGGAAATAAAAAATAAAATAAAAAATAAAATAAGATAATTTCTGAAAATTTTCATGTTCATAACGTTTTCATTGTGAATCTTGCAGATCGGAGCGGTATGTCACGTAAAAAAATGAAAGATTAATTATTTTTTTATTTCAGGAATTATAGCAAAATATAAATGTCCGTGGATTCAGGATCAGGAAGGTCTTTTTATTAATTACAGTATTATTTATAAATCCCCTTGCTTTTTTTCGAAAGACTTATAATTCGTTTGTGTATGTTATTTTTTAGTTGATTAAATACATTTTCGATCAATGATTTCAAAATGGATGGCAACAAATCTAAAGTTTTATTAAATCCAGCGAAAAAATAATTTGACATAACATTGGAATCCAAAATGAGAATGGCTTTTCATGAAAGTAATCCGCACAATCCATGAACTCCGACAGGAAATTAAGAACTTCCGGTCGGTACAGAAGGGCAGATCCGTATCGCTTGTTCCCACAATGGGTTTTCTGCATGAAGGCCATCTGGCTCTGATCCGGGAATCAAAAAAAAAATCAGATCTGACCGTTGTTTCCATCTTTGTCAATAAACTGCAGTTCAATGATTCTTCAGATTTTACCAGCTACCCATCTGATCAAGAAGGCGATTTAATAAAATGTGAAAATGAAGGAGTTGATATTCTTTTTGCGCCTTCTTCGGAAGAATTATTCAGAACCGAACCCATGCTTAAAATTTCTCTTCCAGAACTGTCCCGGAACCTTTGCGGAAAATTTCGTCCGGGGCATTTTGAAGGCGTCCTGTATGTCATTATTAAATTTTTTAATATAATCAATCCCGATCTGGCAATTTTCGGAAAGAAAGATTACCAGCAGTATATACTCATCCGTGAGATGTCTGAAGAATTGAATTTTTCCGTTTCTGTTGAAGGCTTTCCCACAGTACGCGAAGAAGACGGACTGGCTAAGAGTTCCAGAAATGCACGATTATCTGAAAAAGCAAGAAGTCATGCCAATTTAATTTTTCGTGCTCTTAAAATTGTTGAAAAGACGTTTCATGACGGGAATCGAGAGCCCTCTCAACTCTCAGAAATTGGAAAAGATGTCATTGAATCTGGTTCCATGAACAGAGTGGAATATTTTGATCTTGTCGATCCATTTTCTCTTCAGCTGATCGCTTCCGAAAAAGATTTTGCAGAATTGAGTTCTTTTGTGATTGCCTGCGCCGTTTACTGTGACGGAATTAGACTGATCGATAATATAGAAGTTAATTTTGATGAAAGAGCCTGATGAAGTCATCAACTTCAGAATTTCATATCAGATTGCCTTCGGTCTTTCTTTGATATATTTATTTTGTCTTTAAAATTATTTTGCGTTTCAGTAAGGCTGATTCCTGCAGAGCTGTTTTGATATTTTAGTTTTCCGGATGAGAAGATTTGTCTTCGGCGGGATCCGGCATGAAAATTTCTACATTGTCTTTCGGATCATTGGATGGATTTTCTGGTTTTTGTTCTTCTGTTTTGTTTTTTCTTTTTTTAAATCTTGACCAGAAGCTTTCAAATGCAGACCCTTCTTTGTCAAAAAGATCGAATCTTTTTTTAGTTTTGTTTTTCAAAGCCTGTTCTGCATAATACATCCAGACTCCTGCTGCTGTTCCGGCCCCGCTTCCTTCAAAAGGAGCTCCGAGATCATGGCCGACCCATACAACACCCACTTCGCCGGGTACTATTCCGACAAACCAGGCGTCATGGATTCCGTTCATCCCCCCGAATTTATCTTTTATGGATTCGTCTGTCTGAACAGTTCCCGTTTTACCTGCAATCGAGAAATCAAGATTTGATTTTGTTTTTCGATTTTTGATCCAGTGTGCTGTGCCTTCCTCGTCTTCGATGACTTCTTTTAAAAGGTGCAGGGTCTTTTTTGCAGCCCCTGAAGAAATAATATTTTCATCGCTTTTTTCAGACGGAAAATCTGAAATGGTTTCTCCTCCTGGAGATTCTATTTTTGTAATCAGTCTTGGATAAACCTTTTTCCCTGAATTTAAAAGTACAGCATAAAGTCTGGCAAGTTCAATAGGCGTTACTTCTCCTGTTCCCAGAGCCAGAGAAAGATTGCTCTCAAATCTTCGTGGTGAAATATCCGCTGCCTGCGACATTTTTCTTTTGAATTGAGATGCTCCCAGCTGATCAAGAGTTTTGACCGCAATTGTATTTACAGAAAGCGCAACGGCTTTTTTAAGTGTGATTTCCCCTCTGTATCCCCGGTACCAGTTTTTCGGACTGTATCCACGAATATTAATCGCTTCATCAACTACAATGGATTCCGTTCCAACAATTTCTTCATCAAGAGCCATTGCATATAGAAATCCTTTAATTGCCGATCCAGGCTGACGCAGCATATTCCAAACTCTGTCCATGTACTGATCTTCTGCAATGCGAAACCCTCCTACCATTGCCCGGATATCGCCGGAAGGCTCCATGGCAATAAAAACTCCATTGTAGTCTTCAATCAGTTTTCGTTTTTCATCATTTGAAATGCCGGAATTTTCTAAAACATTTTTTCTTATGGATTCCACCACGCTTCGTATGGAGTGATTGGCGGCTTTCTGTTTTGAGTAATCAATTGTTGTGTAGACTTTTAACCCAGGCGTTACGATTTCATCCTCATCAATGCTCGACAGCAGAAAATGTCTTACATATTCATTTACATCGGGAGCAAGATTGGTTTTGAAAAAACGGTTGGCGCCGTACAATCCCACACGGCCCGGTGAGGAAAATTCTTTTGTTTCATCCTCAGGTTCAAGAAACATGGTTTTTTCAACAATTTTTACCCGGTATTTCTTTTTGAAGTTCTCTATGGTTTCATCAATGTCCTCTTTTTTAAAATAACCGTTGTCTGTCATCGCTTCAAGAACCATTTTTTGTTTTTTCATTGAGCTTTCAATGTTATTCAGAGGACTGTAGCGAACAGGAGAAGGGTAAAGTCCAACGATCATGGCCGCTTCAGCTGCAGTCAGTTTATCAGGAGGTTTTTGAAAATAAAAATAAGAAGCTTCTTCAGCTCCGTATCTTCCTTCGCCCATATAAATTTTATTTAAATAGAGGCAGAGGATTTCATCTTTTGACATGTGATCTTCAATATAAAATGCTCCGAAGGTTTCATAAATTTTTCTGAGTACAACCGGCATGGCTTTTGTTGTATAAAGATTTCTTGCAAGTTGCTGGGTAATGCTCCCAGCTCCTTCCCTGGGCCGAAACGAAAGAATATTATTCACAAAAGCTCTTAAAATCCCTCTATATGAGATACCGTTATGAGTATAAAATTCTCTATCTTCTGCGCTGATGGTTGCCTGGTTCAGCCATTTCAAGTTTTTACAGGTGTTGAGAGTCATCCTGGAATTGTGTTCAACCAGATATTCTCCGATCAGGGTTTTGTTTGCTGAATAGATTTTTACAGGAGGTTTTTCGGGAAAATTTCCTTTGCCGACCATCCACTCTGAATACATTTTTAATGAACGGTCTATATAATCTTCATTATTTTTATACATGATGTATACAGAAAGAACTGTAATTGAAGAAATTACAGTCCCTGCAGTAATGCCGATGAACAGGTACTGTTTCCATTTCTTCATAGAAACAGATTTCAAAAGAAAGGTTAAAAAATTTACCAGCCCCCTGGATTTCAGCTCATACCGGTACAGATACAGTTTTCGTTTAATTTCCTGAAGCATATAATTTTACACAAAATAAGTCTGAATCCAGAGACGAATTCAGCTGTAATTTTGTTCATTCAAGACCAAGAAATCGAACTTGATTTTGAATAAAAGTATTATTTGGGCGGGGAAGGAGCATTCCTTCATCTCCTTTCAGTAAAAGTGACTTCATTACCCGAATAGAAAAGTTTTTATCGAAATCTCTGTAGCCTGTTTTTTTAATAAATGTCATCAATCCCGGCAAAGTGTAAAACGGGTTGGGGTCATATCCGAAAAATGAATTTTTTAATACCGATGAAGGGAGTTTCTGCTTATTCACACAGGAATTGGAAAAGGAAATAATAATCTGTCTGTGATTCAGGCGTTTTTCGTCCAGAACAAGCTTCAGGTCCGGCATTACGATGATTACGTCAGAATTTACATATGCCTGTTCCATTGTGGCGACAATTCCTTCTCCTCTTTCAAATTTGGACAACATTCCCGGGTCGCTGTCAATACCGTACACTCTGTCAAAACCGAGATATTTCAACAAATTTACAAGCATTTCCGCCATGGTGCTGATCCCAATGATAGCGACGTTTTTTCCTGAAAAACTGCGGTCGATTCGTTTTAAAGAATTCGCAACAACAGCTGCGATAGCAGGCGCTCTTTCCATGGTATCGTTGAAAATAACCGGGATGTCCACAGCATTTGTAATTCTTGCAAATTCATCTTCATCGTATTGCTTTGTAATTCCCGAAATTCTTAAAGCAAAAAAATTATCAGCAAGAGCGGCAGTATTTCGAATAAAATCATCTTCATTTTTTGAATTGATGAAAACCGGAACGCCGTTGATCCCTGAAAATTTTGAAAGGATAACAGCATCCCTTTCCATATTCATTACAGAAGACTGCCGCAGATCATATGCATTTCCGTCTGAAACCAGCCCCAGGCGGTTTTGAATCAGAGGAAGATTTTTAATTTTTTCTACAGTGTTGATGCTGTCCTGTTTGATGACGTTCAAAACTCTATTGGAAGTGTAATCAAGGATTTCGCTGTTATCGACTCGTTTTGATATATGGATATCAAAAGCAGAATCTTCAAAAATTCCCAAATTTTCTTTTATTCTGTAATTTTCCGAATCAATATCATTTTTCAGAATTTCTTCAGGATGGATTCTCCTGCTCTGGGGCGCCATAACGCTGAAAATGAAAGCCGGTTCCGCATCTTCTGACTTTGGAGAAACCAGTGAAATAATTTCAAAACCATTTTCGCTTAAAAGCAAATGTATTTTTTTTGCAGTATTGTTTTTCGCTTCTATGCTGAATATTGACATCTTTTATTTTACCGTATCTGCCGCTTTTTTAAAACTGATTTGATGAGCTCATTTTTATCCTGATTCATTTTAAACGGAGACATGGATTAAAATACCCCTAATTTGATTTCGGTCAGTTTCTGTTTTTTTTGAATGATTTTCCGGATTGGAAAATTTATTTTTTACTACTGTGACCTGACCCGGGGGATTTCCTCCCAGCGGGTAGTGCAGCGAGGTGAGAGTTTGCTGAACTTTGTATGCCAGAATGCAGAGGATGTTCCGGTGGATGCAAAAGAGAGTTTTTTTGCCGTTTGACGCTGGATCAGAAGGTTCAGAGCATCGGCAGTTCTGCCTTTTTTCCCGGAAAATAGCATGCCGGGTCTTTCTGAAACAGGAATCAGTCCGCCCAGAATAACGCCTGCTTTTTTGTAGTTCGGTCCTTTTTTGTAAATCTGTGAAAGTAAAGAAATAGCTGTTTTCATGATTTCATTCATGTTGTCTGTGGGATTTTGGAATGCTGCAAGCTGGTAATTTGAATAGAAACGTTCTGTGTTGAAAGGATTGTCCCGGATCATGACAGAGATTGTAGATGCCAGGCGTTTTTCATGCCAGAGTTTTTCACAGGCTCTTTTAGCGTATACGGCGACAGCTTCACGCAGATCTTTTAATTCTGCTGCCGGAGCTCCGAAGCTTCTGGATACGGCTATGTTTTTTTTAGGATCAGGATGTGTTTCCATTTCAATGCATGAAATTCCGCGAAGTTCATGCACAAGGCGAAGTCCTTGAATGGTCATCTGTTTTCTTGCCTGGAGATCGTCCATTTCCGATAAAGAAAGGGCATTGAATATGCCGTTTTGTTTAAGGAGCTTTGTATATGCAGGACCGATCCCCCAGATATTTTCCACTTCAGTTTTTTCAAGGCAGCTTCTGATTGCAGATTCATCCTGTAAAATGCAGATTCCGTTCAGTTCCGGATTTTTTTTGGCAGTATGATTTGCGAGTTTTGCAAGCGTTTTTGTAGAAGCAATGCCAACGCAAACAGGAAGGTGAATCCAGCGCCAGACAGTGTTGCGAATTTCTGCCGCTGCGGAATCCAGATTCTTAAAATTCATTTTAGAAAAATCGAGAAAGCATTCATCAATTGAATAGACTTCCACGTCCGGCGTAAATCCGAGAAGGATCTCCCTGAAGCGGCTGCTGATGTCTGCATAGAGAGCATAATTGCTGGAACGTACTTTTAAAATGCCTTCATCTTCCAGACGGCGGATTTGAAAGAAAGGCTGTCCCATGGTTATGTTCATTTCTTTTGCTTCGTTGGATCTTGCAATGCAGCAGCCGTCGTTATTGGAAAGAACAACAACAGGACGGTCTCTGAGCTTCAGGTCAAAAATCCGTTCGCAGCTGACATAGAAATTATTTACATCAACAAGCGCAAAGATTCTTTTATGGTTTGATGTGGTGGATGACATGCACGACAACTCCCCAGATGATAAGATCCGATTCTTCGTTTATGGGAATGGGTTTGTAATTTTTATTCTCTGCCGCGAGATAGAGTTTCCCCTTTATTTTCCGGACGCGTTTCAGAGTAAGTTCTCCATTGAGAGCTGCCACCACGATATTTTCCGGGACTGCTGTGAGCGAGCAGTCTACAATTAATAAATCTTTTTCGCGAATACATGCATCTTTCATGGAATCTCCGGAAACGCGGAGGAAGAAGGTTGCGGCTGGATTCCGGATAAGATGTTCATTTAAATCCAGCTTTTTTTCAATATAATCGTCCGCAGGGCTGGGAAAACCCGCTTTGACGGGAGAAAGGAAGAGAGGCAGGCGCAGTTTTTTGTAAGGCCGGGAGTTCAGTGCTTTGTGGTTCATTTGAACAGGATAAAAGCACTGAAACAATAGTCAACAAAAATATAGCATAAATATGTATAGCATTGTGATTTTGTGTATCTGTTAATATTTGCGGATAGGTTAAAATGCATCTGGTAAGAATTGATTTTTTTGGTTGACGTTTTCTGAAATTCCTGTCTCTTTATAATTCAGGATAACGATGTCCTGAATTATAAAGAGGACGATCTCTGTTTTGTAAAGTGTGGGGAGATGGTGATTTTGGTGCAGGTTAATTCAGGATAGCGTTGTCCTGAAATGGATCTTTTTTGGGGCAGCTCGGGATGGCATCAATTTTATCAGAGGGTTCGTCTGGAAAACTTAACCGGTCATTGATGTCTGGAATCTGCTGTTTCCATCTGGAATATACTCTTGTTTGCATATGAAACAATCTTTTGCAGGTGATAAAAATAAAAAATCATGAAGGTCTTCAAACTGTGATGATGAGAGATATCAACATAAATGAGTTGAGTAAGCATTATTTGTCAATCCGTGAATCAAAAAATGATGCAATCATTACATCGGATAAGAGTAAAACCATCCTTTCCTGGAACATCGGCGCTCAAAATTTATTCGGCTATTCTGAAAACGAAGTCATTGGAAAATCCATTTCCATCATAATACCGGAAAGATATAAATTAGCCCATGAAAAAGGAATGGATTCTTTAATTGCAGGAGGAAAGCCCAGAGTGATTGGCGCTGCTGTAGAATTATCGGGCCTGCATAAAAAGGGACATGAATTTCCCATCGAATTAACATTGGGGCTGTGGAGCGACGGCGAAGAAATGTATTTCAGCGGGATTATTCGAGATATAAGCGTTCGCAAGAAAAATGAACTGATCATCAAGGATCAGGCAGAAGAGTTGGAAAAAGAAAAATTTGCACTTGAAATTGAAAACCAGCGCTTTATCACAATCAGCCAGTCTGAAAAAGATGCCATTATCACTTCTGATAATGAAAAGTTGATTCACTCATGGAATAAAGGTGCAGAGATGATTTTTGGTTATGCAAGAGAAAATGTAATCGGTTTGCCGATCAGTATCATTATTCCTGAAAAATATAGAAAATTGCATGATGCAGGAATGGATCGTATGATTAATGGAGGTTCGCCTCAAGTCATCGGAAAAACTTTGGAGTTATCAGGTCTGCATAAAGACGGACATGAATTTCCCATTGAATTAACTCTCGGAACCTGGAATTACCAGAATAAAATATTTTTCAGCGGTATTATTCGTGATATAACTGGCCGGAAAAAGGCTGAAATTGCAATTCAGCGAGAAAAAAATAAATCTGATGAATTATTGAAAAATATTCTTCCGGAAGAGACCATTAAAGAGCTGAAAGAAAACGGCTATGTACAATCTAAATATTTCCCTGAAGCAAGCATAATGTTTACCGATATTGTCGGATTTACCGGGATTGCAGAGAATAAAAAAGCGAAAGAACTGGTTTCGGGTTTGAATATGATGTTTACGCATTTTGATAAAATTGTAAGACGAAGAGGACTTGAAAAAATTAAAACAATTGGCGATTCCTATATGTGTGCTGGAGGAGTTCCAGGAAGCAGTCATACTCATGCCGTGGATTGTGTGCTGGCCGCCATACAGTTCTTGACCTATATTCGTTCTGAAAAGAATTTGCTGAATTGCAAAATACGAATTGGTATTCATACAGGATCCGTTATGGGCGGAGTTGTGGGAGATTGGAAATATACTTACGATATCTGGGGCGATTCTGTAAATATTGCTTCAAGAATGGAATCATCCGGTCTTCCTGATAAAATTAATATTTCTGAAAGCACCTATCAGATTGTAAAAGAATTTTTTCAATGTGACTTCAGAGGCAAGATTAAAGCAAAAAATAAAGGTATGATGTCTATGTACAGAGTTCGAAAAATTCATAAAGAACTTTCAATTGACGATCAGGGCAGGAGCCCCAATGAAGCTTTTTTTGAAAAATACAATAAGCTTGCGCTGGAATCAATCCATCGGCATCCGAGTTTTACAACCATTCATTCAGAAAAGGCGCTTACTTGATACATTTCATACAGAAACAATAAATACTTTCAGTATATCGATTAGAAATCCTGAGTTTTTACGGCCAGAACCTCCATTGTATCGCCGTATTTCGCCAGGTCAGCATAAATTTTATATGCGGAAGAAAATGGAAATCGGCAGAGAAAAGGATGGATCCTTTCCGGATGATAGGATGCTGGATAAATTTTTAAAACACGAAATCCGTAAAGATTAAGGACTTTTTTTAAACTGTCGGGAGAATAATCAGCAAAATGATCTTCCGGATGCGTATCGATCCAGAGTTTCCGGTTTCTCCGAAATAGAGGTCCTCCGATGGAGGGGAGCGCCAGAGAAAGAATTCCGCCAGATTTTAGAAGCTGTGAGATATTCTGAAAGACAGCTTTCTGATCGGAAAAATGCTCAATAGTAAAAAATGAGGCGATTGCATCGATCGGATGTGTGATATATCTTTTTATGATTCCTGAAGGATGATCTGCGAAAGAATGGCAGATCACATTAAGATTGAAAAGTTCGCGGGCATGCTGAGATGCAAAAGCGGAAATTTCCATTCCTCCGGTTTTGTATCCGCGTTTTTTTGCCTCGTCCAGAAAAAATCCAGCAGCACATCCGATTTCAAAAATAAAAGCATGTGGGTTTAAGTATTTTTTAATTCGTTTCAGACGAATGCCTGCAAGGTGCCTGAGATGTTTTTCATCTTCAATGTAAGTCTTACCGTACTGGGCTTTATATTCTTCTGAAAAATAATTGTCATCATACGAAAGAGAGCGGGCATTTTTATAGTAATATACGCCTGTCTTTTCAGAATAAAGAAATGAATCGCAGAATTCGGATACAATCAGAGGTTGTCCTGTATGGGGACAATTTTTCAATCCACTCATCAAACTCTCGAACTGGCAGCAAACTTTTTTAGAGCTCCCATAATATGAGAACCGGGATAAAGGTAGGGAAAGTTGTCGTGCATGATCCAGCCGTTGGATTCAAATTCCTGCGGATTGTGTTTTACAAATTCAGACTGGTGAATGGATTTTACTTCAAGAAATTTATAATTTTCAGGTATATGGATCCCAATGCCGGGAAGCTCATCCATTTTGAAAAGAATAATAAAATCAGAAGGATGAATGAAAAGTTTCTGACCTGTCAGACTAATCACAGGGAAAATCATTTCATCAAATTTACAGTAATAGCCCAGAAGCCCTTTTTTCACGCAGGGATCAGAAAATGCAAGGATACGAACAATATTTTCCAGAGGCAGAGCATAGCC
>JAOUOA010000492.1 GCA_029880625.1 Spirochaetia bacterium | reverse complement strand
TTGTCTGTATAGAAACAAACCTGAAACTCGTCAAGCGAAACAGGCATTCTCAGCGTAAGTTTCATTCTTTATGCTCAGAGATTTGTAAAGGTGGACTGAAACCCGCCTTCCTTTCAGGGAAAGGGACATCCGCCATGCTTCAGAATTTCTGCATTGCTCGTAGTTTCTCTGTTCAGCATTTTTACGGACATTTTTTGTTCTTCAAAGATAATATCTTTTGTATAAAGCTTATCTTCCGGAGATTTCGTTCGGGCAATTTTCTTTTTGTAATATTCTTTCGTGATAAACACCCATCCCGAATATTTTGTAATTTGATGATTGGTTCGCATATATTTTTTTCTGGAAACTCTGATCCATTTTCCTTCTTTTCCATTTATTGTTACAGCTGCATCGGTGAATGAGTGCAGGCGGACTTTCGATCTGAAAATATTTCTGTAAACGATTTCAGACTTCATATCCGGCTTGTTTCTGACCGTTATACCGGATAGATATACAGATGGATCTTTTTTTGGAGCAAATATACAGCCAGTTGAAAGTATAAATATTAAGGCAGTCTGTGAAATTCTGAATATTTTCATTTCATTTTCTCAGTTTTCGTTTGCTGTTACTGCCAGGCATACCTACGAAAATGCAGAAGTCCGTTTCTGTACCGATCCAGAAAAAAATTTTTCCCACATTGACAAGACGATCTTTCTATCATCAAGATAGTAAAGAATTTTATCGTTATATTTTGCTTTAATGGAATATTCTGCTTTACTGAGCTGGGATTCAAAATTTTTCCATTCTGCAGTATACGAATCGACTTTTATTTTGCTGTTTTACGGATTGTACTGGAAAGGTTGTAACCTTAAAATATCTGTAGAGCATATAATCGGAATAAAAACCAAAGCTGCCGATAAGTAAATTTTATTTATTATCATTGCTATATCTACGGGAAAAATGCATTTGCAAATCAATTACTTTGCTTTTCGGAAAGTTGTGCTGTTTGGAAATCTCTGTAAGGATCTGTCCGGATTCGATACGATAGAAAAAATAATAATATTATAGAAATTCTTTTTGAATCTCTCATTAAGATTTTTCACTCACTTGATAAAGAAGTTGTTGCGGAAGGAATTGAAAAGGAAAACAGAATGAATATTTTGGATCTGTGTATGCGATAGAAAAAGGTCCAAGAAAGAGGGCTTCAGGAAACTATGAATTTACAGAATGAAGCGCTTATATTAAGAAAATAGACTCTGTATGCATTATTTTTTTCAAATAATGAAAATATTATTGATTTTAATGAAAAAAAGGTTCTGCTACCGTGTTGTTTAAATGAAAATCCATTAATGAAATGAGGTAAATCCAGGGCGCCGATTTGTTAATAAAGTGCATTTTCCGCTAGTGCCTTTACCTCACAGACCGATTGATTTTAAAAAAGAGTCTGTTTCTGTCATGACTGGTTATTTATGTTCATAAAATATATCATATTTATTTTCCGGATACTATTGATTCTGATGCTTACCGGCTGCAGAGTGGACAAAGAGAATAACACCGATCTGCTTCTGGGCACAGCAGCTTTACTTTATTCATTCAACTCTTCGCCCGCTATCTATATAACAATTGTTTCGCACAATGAAACCGATTCCCGCTATGACTATTACAACACGGAATCAGGCTATCTGCAAATGAGAAATGCAATAATTTCAATGGCGCAATTATTTTCTCGTTACGGCGCACAATATCACTTCCAGCCCGACTGGCGTTTTCTTGAGGCGGCAAAATTATATGAAACACCCGCGAATATGGCAAATACAAATAACAAAAATATCCTGCGATACCTGAAAGAAGATCTCGGTCACCATGTCGATCCCCATTCTCATGAATCTGGCGGATATAACTATGCTGATGTTGCCTATCTCATCTCGCAATTTGGCGTAGATCCTGGCGATATCGTTGGAGGATTTATACAATCATCTTCAGACCCTTCACAGATTATCTGGGAAAAATTTCGAAATCCTGTATATCCATTAAAATATTCGTCTTCAGGTTACTCCTGGGGTGCACACGTTCTATGGGGTGGCGGTACGATGTTTCATCTGGGTGAGGATTACCGAAGCGGTCTTATTCGACCCAGCAGCGCTGATAATTTTTTTACGCACAATCCTTCTGGCAATCTGATTGCTCTTGGCAACTGTTCGATAAATTCTAACCTCAACATTGCACTGGATAATCTGGTTCTTGCGATCTACAATTACAAAATAGCTTCCTCCAACAGGATTTACAACATTTCCATGGTGGTTTTTGAACAGGAAGTTGTGGTGGGCGGTCCGGAAGTGCTGAAGAAATACGAAGACAATTTAAAAAAAATTGATGCCTATGTAAAACAGGGCAAAGTGCAGTGGGCCTCACTGAATAAAACTGTAACCGACTGGCAGGCAGGAGGAGAAATTCCTGCGTTGCTTCCCTGTAATTAGGACGAGAGGAATCCTGATTCTGTATTTTTTATGATATGAAAAATACTGTTATTCGTATCTTATGAAATAAAGCGTAGGGGCATGATGATAAAAAAGAGATCCTGTATCTGAATCTGAGTGGCCTTCATGCGAATGGCTTTTAAAATATTCTAAAAGATGATCGCATCCGGTGATTAGAAATTGAAGCCTCAGTAGTGCAATTAAGTTTTTCAGCATTCAGGTTGGTATTAAAAACGGGGACACGTCAAGGCGGAAAATCAATATACCCAGAACAGGACACATGTAGGCAGCGCGCCCATCTTCGGTAAGATCAAAATCTCCATAAGTATCGGTGACGGTAAGTGCGGGTCCATTCCATATCCTTTTAAATTTTTCTGGATCTGCAGCCGTGAAGGTTATTCAGTTTCCCATGTCGAAGGTCTTTCCCTTTATGGCGCTGATATATTGATTTAAAGAAGGACCCTGGATGGATGCGATTTCAGCAGGCCGTCGTCAAAAGAATAGGCCATTGCAAAAGTTAAAGGCAGGAATAGAAGAAATGG
>JAOUOA010000491.1 GCA_029880625.1 Spirochaetia bacterium | reverse complement strand
GAAATGGCAGATCCCTCTGTTGTATCGGCTTACAGAAATACGGGATGCGGCGATGGATATCGAATTTATATAAAAGTGAATAATGAAACCAGTACCATTTCCGAAGCCAGATACACAACGACAGGCTGCGGTTTCAGCCTGGCAGCGCTTTCTATGGCATGCAAATGGCTTGAAGGGAAAACTCTTGAAGAAGCTGAAAATATCACATCCGACGATATTGAAAACCTTTTTGAATTTCCTGAAAGAAGAAAAAATTATCCGCAAACTGCCGCTGAAGCTGTTAAAAAAGCCATCCATGACTATAAAAACGATACAGGAATTAAACCGGAAGACAGAATCAGCAAAGATTATGCTCTTGAAACCCTCAAGAAAAAAGGAAATCTTCGTGAGGAAAAACTAACTCAGGTTGTTCTGGAAAACGAAAATCTTGAGGGAGTTGACTTCAGCGGATCCAATATGAGCCATGCATTTCTTGTTGGAACCAATCTTAAAAATGCCGTCTTAAAAAACGTAAAACTAAGAGGAGCATTTTTAAATGGCGCTGATCTCGAAAATGCAGATCTTTCAGGCGCAGATCTTCGCTGGGCAAAACTGAGCGGAGCCAAACTGGATGGAACCATCCTTGACGGAGCGCTTTACGATGCAGGAACCCGGCTGGATCCAAAATACGTGCATCTCTTTGACCGCATGAAACAGCAAGGTAAAGAATCCTATATAAAAGATGAACAGCCAGAAGAAGCCGGAGTATAGCAATGGATCTGAAGATCGGAGATCGAAAAACATTAAACCGCCCCACCTTTCTCCATGAAGGAATTTTTGTCGTCAAAGGGACTTCGGTAAAAATTGTTTCGATTGAAGGCGAAACAATCAGTGTTGAGTTCATGGACAGAGAAGGTTTTCCGCACACTCTGGAAAACATTAATCCAGACGAACTCTCCTGAACAATTTCCTGAGATAGTGTAAGTCCCTCAGGTGTGACACAACTTCCTGAAGAAATTTATTGAAAAACAATTCATTATTCCTTTTATCTTTAATAAAGTGATTAAATAAATACAATGCGATTTTTTCCGTAAAAACTGAAGCATCTGAGGAACCGCAGAATTTATAAATCGCATATGAAAATCTGGCGATTTTATTCCAGGAAGTCATGAAAATTAAAATATTAATCCTGTTCAAAAATCAAGCCTGGGTGCAGGCTGCTATTCCTATGTCGGTAGGCAGGGCGGTGAGCAGGAAATTCAGCTTGAAGACGGATACGGCAAAGGCGGAGCCATCCATGAGATCCTTCATGCAATCGGCTTACTCCATGAACAAAATCGCATGGACAGAAATTTTTATATAAATATTAATTTCAGTAATATCCAGCAAGGAAGGGAAAATAATTTTTTAGCTGTTTGTTTCTCTCATTCACTGGGTGTTTATGATTATGCATCTATCATGCATTACAGTTCTTACGATTTTGCTAAAGATTTCAAAAGGCCTGTTATAACGACAATTGACGGAAGGATTCTTCAGGGAAACCGCATCGGCATGACAGAATGCGATGTTGAAAGTGTAAAAAATCTTTCAGAAATTATATATTAAAGAAAGTCAATTCTGTAGAAATCTATCATGAGAAAACTATTTTTCAGTCATGCAGATCGAGTGAATCCACAAATTTCTCAATTACCTCAATAAGTTCTTTTTCAGAATTTCCGCCCGTATATGCATCCGCATAAAGATGTTCATCAAAAAGGTGAAAATCAAACACTCTGAGATGGAATTCAGGCAGAGTAATGATAATATTTTCAGAATGGATATCAAGAATCAGCTTTTCATCTTTTGCAAGACGTCTCGTAAAATCAATCAGCCTCTGAAAATCTTCTTTTATCTGTATTAATATATTTTTCTTCACCCGCCCGAATCTAGCCCCGTCAAACTCAAATTGATAACGAGGCAAAAGCCTTCTGGATATAAAATTCTGCTTTTCAGGTTTTCCCGCTTTTGCAAATTCTTTTAAATGCTTTCCTGCAAGCATGATCTGTGTATCCATAGGCGTAAGGGTTTCATAAAATCCTGATGAAAATGGTCTGCGTCTGTAGCGCATGCCCATAAAATATTTGGTTGGAAGAGCAAGATCAGGAATTGCTTCGCGTACTTTCCAGTAATGATATTTTTCAAGACCCAGTCTGTAAAATTTATGATTGATGGATTCCTTTTTGTAGGAAGGACTGATTTTCAGCAAATGGTCTCTAAGAGCATTTTCTTCTTCTGTAAAAAAGCGTTCCGGATTTTTTACCACTTCTTTGTAAAGAGATCCAAAAAGCGGGTCAGAAGGCCATACATGTCTGGAAACTTTAACAACAATACTCCATGGCAGTTTATAAACGAATTTATAGGATCCTCTTCCTATATAGGCTTCATTGGACACCGGCATAAAATCATCAAGAAACTCTCTTCCATAACGATAGCCAATTTTACTGACATGCGAAACAGGGAATATTCTTTCGTAAAGTCTTCGCAAAAGGTTCGACTGCCTGAGCTGAAAATCAACAGGCAGCTGCTCATTGGAGGGAGCAAGATTTTCTCTTGCCTTGTTAAAAGCGCGATCAACAAAATCATCGCCGAAATTATCCTTGAGATTCCTCAGGGCTGTCCTCGCCTGGCTTCTCTGTTTTCGAAGATCTTCGCGGGTCTTCTCCACCCGCCCCTTCACCCGGCTGATTACATCTTTAAATTTCATGGGAAATTACTTTTTTATACACTTCCAGTGTCTGCCTGTAAGTGGACTGCCTTGAAAAAAGCTTTACCTTTTTTTTGTTATAGAGAGACATTTTTTTGCGAAGAGAGGAATTTTTGAGAAGTTTTTCAAGAGAAACAGAAAGCCTTTCCGAATCTCCTACTGGAGAAAGGAAGCCTCCTCTGCCGTCGTCAATCATTTCAGGAATACCTCCGCCCTCAGTTGCGCAAACAGGAAGTCCCGCCGCCATGGCGTCCAGAACAGAGGTTCCGAGTCCTTCT
>JAOUOA010000490.1 GCA_029880625.1 Spirochaetia bacterium | reverse complement strand
GCAGCAGGTCCTGTCAGAAGCGGAGGTACATCTCCAAACATTGGACTGACATTGCCGTCGCCTTTGCCGGATTTGCCATGGCAGATTGCACAGTAAATATCATATTGCTTCTTTCCTCTTGCGAGAATTGATTTGGTCTGCTGCAGAGGATTGGAAAGTTCTTTTCCAGCTCTGTCAAATTCGCCTGCTTCAAAAGGATAAGGGATGTAATTCCTGGGAACCGTTCCTTCAGGAGGTACCCTCATTGCAGAACCGGGTCCATTGTAACCGATTGTTTTTCCTGAACCCTGAAACCAGCTGTCAGGTTTTTTTTGATTCATTGTAGTAATGTCTTCTTCCTGAGGCTCAAGAGCAAGCGAATCGTGCATGTCAAGAAACCAGTGGATTCCTGATTTGTTTCCGTCATAATTGCAGTTCGTTAGAAAAGCCATTGAAAGAAATACAATGCCTGTCAGTCCGAAAATCATTTTGTTTGAAATTTTTTGATCTTTCATTTTATGTAATATCATTGTTATCAATCCAGTTCAATTAGTTTGTATCATTAACTACAGTAATTTCTTCAGCTCCCAGTTCTTTCAGAAAACTTTTTACGCCTTCTTCAGAAAAATTTGAAGAATCGGAAGGAATCCATAAAGCAAATTTATCACTTGTAATGTCAGGATGAAGAACCTTTCGCGAAGCCTTCGGCATTTTTGAAAGGAATAAAAGTCCGCCAGCGGTTGCAAGTCCTGCAAAAAGGACCGTTAATTCAAATAAAATTGGAACCATGGCAGGCCAGCTGTATGTGGGCTTGCCGCCGATATTTAATGGATACGAATTCAGGTAAGGAAACGTTGAAATCTGCTCGTGAACAGAAAGCTGCATAAAAAAAGCTACGATAAATCCTGTTAAACCTGCAAAAAATGTAATGTAAGGGATTTTAGACCTCTTCAAACCCATGTCGAATTCAAGGCCGTGGACAGGGAAGGGTGTCAGACAGTCAAAATTTGTGTAACCCTTTTCATGTGTTTTTCTGGCAGCGTCTTTGATTTTTTCAGGAGAATTAAAAAGTCCAAATACACCATGAGATGTTTCCCGGAAAGTATATTCAAAAAACTTCTCTGAAAAGCTGTGCAGTAGTTTGACAGGCGTTTCAAAAAAAGCATCCAGTGCTTTTTCTATACCTGAGATGGATTCATTTGATTTATCATTTGCCATTTTTTTCACCTGAAAATTCTTTCAATCTATAATGTCTCAATGCTGACCGTATCCTTTTGCTGCATCGGGCGACTTCATTACTGTTTTAATTTCTGCAATTGCAATGGTCGGAAAAAACTTTATAAAGAGCAGAAACAGAGTCATAAACCATCCAAAAGATCCGATTAGAATTCCGTAATCATGAATCGTTAGGATATAAAGATCCCAGTTTGAAGGAAGGTAATCTCTGTGGAGAGATGTTACAACAATTACATATCTTTCAAACCACATTCCAATATTTACAAAAATTGTTACAAACCAGATAAACATGGGCCATGTCCGCAGTTTTTTGAACCAGAAGAACTGAGGAGAAATTACATTGCAGAGGATCATGATCCAGTAAGACCACCACAGAGGTCCGAATGCACGGTTGATAAAGGCGAAACCTTCAAAAGGACTTCCGCTGTACCATGCCATAAAAAATTCAGTGGAATATGCCAGTCCGACAAGAGAGCCTGTAAGTGTGATTACTTTTGCCATGTTTTCGATATGCTTGACTGTAATATAATCTTTCAGTTCAAATAGTTCTCGAAGAAGAATTAAGAGCGTAAGAACCATACCGAATCCGGAAAAGATTGCGCCGGCAACAAAGTAGGGAGGAAAAATTGTCGTATGCCATCCCGGAATCACGGATGTTGCAAAGTCAAAAGAAACCACTGAGTGGACTGAAAGAACCAGAGGAGCGGAAAGTCCTGCAAGAATCATTGCTGTTGCTTCATAATGCGACCAGGATCTGGCGCTTCCCACCCAGCCGAAAGAAAGAGCGGAATAAATTGTTTTTCTGATTTTCTGTGCTGTATCGCTGCCTTTGATTCTGTCCCGGATACTTGCAAAGTCAGGGATCAGTCCTATGTACCAGAATACCAGAGAGATTGTAAAATATGTTGAGATTGCAAATACGTCCCAGAGAAGAGGTGATCGAAAGTTTCCCCAGAGAGTTCCTCTTTCATTTGGATAAGGAAAGATGAAAAATACAAACCATACGCGTCCAACGTGAATGAGAGGAAAAATTCCCGCTGTCATTACGGCAAAAATGGTCATCGCTTCTGCCGAACGGTTGATGGCAGTTCTCCATTCCTGTCTGAAAATATATAAAATGGCAGAAATCAGAGTTCCCGCATGACCGATACCGACCCAGAAAACAAAGTTAATAATCAGGGTTCCCCAGCTGATTGGAACATTAATTCCAAGAACGCCGATTCCCTCTGCAATCATATATCCGATTTCAGAGAAAAAGAGAAGCATAACAGAAAATGATACAAAAAAAGCATACCACCATCGTTTATCCGGTTTGGATTCAATTGGTTTCGAAATGTTATCATTTACGTCGCTGTACTTTTTATTTCCCTGAACCAGTTCAGGATGAAATTCAAATTCTTGAGCCATATTAATTACCGTTTGTCAGTTATGTGATCCTTTTTAATATCTAAATTCAAACCTTATTCCTGATTTTTGCAAGATAGGTTATGGATGGTTTTACATGAATAAAATCCAGGACTTTATAGGCTCTCGGTTCGCCTGCAAGTCTGCTCACTTCACTATGTTTATCGTTAATATTACCGAACTTGATAGCCGTTGTAGGACAGACTTCCTGACATGCTGTGACGACAGCGCCGTCCGGAAGTCTGTTTTCGCCTCTGGCTCTCATTTCATGTCTTGCCGATGCAATTCTCTGTATACAGAATGTACACTTCTCCATTACACCTCGGCTTCTAACTGTTACATCCGGGTTCAGTCCAAGCTGCATTGGATCGCGGAGTTTATT
>JAOUOA010000042.1 GCA_029880625.1 Spirochaetia bacterium | reverse complement strand
GGCATTAAAAGCGTTCCCGGTTTTATCGGACCGGCCGGGCTGCCTGAAGAACTGCGGATCATACGGGATCAGTCTACTGAATTTCAAAATGAGTGGATAGCAGGCGCCAATGAGAAAGACTACCATCTAAGAAATTACATATTTCAGCGCAACTGTGACATCATTGACTGTGCAGTTGCAAGAGCAGGAGATCCATCTCCAGAAGGCGACGGAGTGTTGAAAGAAATCCGCGGCATAGAGGTAGGGCATATTTTCAAACTCGGTTATAAGTATTCAAAAACTTTTAATGTATCCGTACTGGACGAGAAAGGGAAAGCGGTCACCCCGGTAATGGGAACCTATGGTATAGGCGTTTCAAGGACTGTCGCCGCTGTCATTGAACAGAATCATGATGAAAAAGGGATTATCTGGCCTGTATCGATCGCTCCATTTGATATATCGCTTGTCAGCATCACGAAAAAACCTGAAGAGTTAAAAAAAATTGAAGATATCTATCAAAAGCTTCTTGAGGCAGGCTTCGATGTTTTCTGGGATGACAGAAACGAACGCCCTGGCGTTAAATTTATTGATGCAGAACTGATCGGATTTCCCATCCGTCTGACAGCAGGAAAAACTTTTTTTGAAAACGGCAATTTGGAAGTTCTTGTCCGTTCTTCAGGCGAAAAGAGTGATATTGATTCAAAATCAAGCAATTTTATCGATTCAATTCGTAAAATAAAAAAACTTCTTGAAAATGAACTTTTAAAACTGGATGATCTTCATGAAAACAGCTAAGAAGAAAAAATCATCAAAGGTTCTGTCTGAAAAAAAAGGATTTTTCGGGGAATTCGGCGGATGCTACAGCCCTGAGGTTCTGATGCCGGCCATCAAAGAACTTGAAGCGACCTACTCGAAGATGAAATCATCAAAAAAATTTCAGAAAGAATTTGAAAAATTCAGCAGAGAATACTCAGGCAGACCTTCCATCCTTTCTTTTGCAGAAAGGCTTTCCCATGAATGGGGAGCCAAAATTTATTTGAAACGGGAAGATCTGAATCACACCGGTTCGCATAAAATCAATAATGCTCTCGGGCAGGCTTTGCTTGCTAAAATCATGAGAAAAAAGCGGCTCATCGCAGAAACTGGCGCGGGTCAGCATGGAGTGGCCACTGCTACAGTTGCGGCAAAATTCGGTTTTGAATGCACGGTTTATATGGGAGAAGAAGATATGCGGCGTCAGAGACTGAACTGCATTCGCATGGAGCTTCTCGGCGCCAAAGTCGTACCCGTATCTTCCGGAACGGGGACTCTGAAAGATGCAACCAATCAGGCGATGAGAGACTGGGCAAAAAATGTTGAACATACGCATTATGTCATTGGTTCAGTTATTGGACCCCATCCTTTTCCTCTTCTTGTTAGAGATTTTCAGTCCGTGATTGGAAAAGAAGCGGTTAAGCAGATGAAAAAAAACGCCGGGAAACTTCCTGATTTTGTAGTAGCCTGCGTAGGCGGAGGCTCCAATGCAATCGGCATCTTTCATGCTTTTCAGAAATATTCAAAAGTAAAACTTTACGGAGTTGAGGCCGGAGGCAGAGGCGATGAACCCGGCGAAAACTCAGCAACCATTACTTTCGGCAATCCGGGATATTTCCACGGGACGCGTTCTCTTTTTATCCAGGACAGCGAAGGGCAAATACAGAACGTGCACAGTATTTCTGCCGGTCTGGATTATCCAGGAGTCGGTCCCGAACATGCCTTTCTTGCTAAAAGCGGCAGAGCAGACTACGTCAGAGTCAGCGATGACGATGCCCTGAATGCATTTAAGGAAATCTGCAGATTAGAAGGAATTATACCGGCTCTCGAATCATCTCACGCACTCGCCTGGGCAAAAAATCTTGCAAAAAAAAATAAAAATAAAATCATTTTAATCAATCTTTCAGGAAGAGGGGACAAGGATGTTGCAGAAGTGGCGAGATTAAGCGGAATGGATTCAGGAAATTATTAAAGGATTTGTTTATGAATCTTCTGCAGGAATATATTGAAAAAATTAATCGGAAACGTCCGCTGTACATGCCTTACCTGACAATCGGAGATCCGGATAGAGAATTAACTGTAAGGTTTGCCGTTGACATCATTGATGCAGGAGCAGATATCCTGGAACTGGGAATTCCTTTTTCCGATCCCACTGCTGACGGCCCAGTAATTGAAGCAGCCATGGTTCGCTCACTTTCAAAGGAAGCATTTTCCATGGATTTGATTTTTGATACTGCAGAAAAAATCCATAAAGAACGTCCTTTGATTCCGCTGGTCTTTCTGGGTTACCTTAACCCCATTCTTCATTATCATAATAACGGAAAAATGGATTCTCAATCGATTGAAAACTCGATCCAGGCCTTTATGAAAAAATGCAGAAGTTCCGGAGTGCAGGGAATTGTCATTCCTGATCTTCCTTTTGATCAGCCTGAATCAGCATTCATTCAAAAATACGGAAAAGAATACGGTGTTTCGCAGATTATGCTGATTGCACCCAATACATCTGACACCCGCATCAGAGAAATTTCCAGAAATTGCGGAGGTTTTGTTTATTATGTAACCAGCATGGGTGTAACCGGAGAAAGAAAAACATTGCCCTCCAATATTAAAAAAAATATAGCAAAAGTTCGAAAAATCTGCAAATTGCCTGTTTTTGCAGGATTTGGAATCAGCAGTCCTGAGCATGTCAAAATGCTTAAAAATGATGTTCAGGGAATCATTGTAGGAAGTCTCAATCACAGCACCATTCAGGAGTACGGTGATAAAAGCAGTGAAAAATTAAAGGAAATTACATCCAATTTTATGACGGAATTAAAAAAATGGTGAAAAAGAGGTTGCAAGACCTTGATGGATAATGAATCTATACATCAAGTCTGTTATTGATGAAAGGATAAACTATGCGCATACTTTCCCTTATACTGATTTTTCTCTCACTTTTTTTATTTATATTTTTTCCGGTCTTTTTTATAATTTCTGCTTACTTTGATTTTAACCTCAGACTCAGCGTTCAGTTGATTCGAATATTTATGTTTACTATCCTGCCAGGACTTTTGGCTCTCGGTTTGGTATTTCGTTACAATGAACAGATTCAGGCAAAAGAAAAAAATATTTCTTTTATGGATTTTCTCTGGGCTGGACTTTTACTCTTTTCTATTATCATATTTATCTATACATATTCAGCAGGAACTGATTCTTTTATCCATCAGGTACCTTATCTTATTCCTGCTTTTTACCGTGCTTCACCCAGTCTATTTTCCTTTCTTCTATGGAATTCTTTTTTCCTGATCATCATCAGCAGTATATTTGTATATCAGTCGGCAGCAAGAATTGGTCTGGATAAAAAACATTCAGCAGGTATGATCAGCAGTATGGTCGTAGCATTTATGATGGGCTTAATCCTTCTGGAAACACCCTTCATGCAGAACCTGGAAAGTCTATCAATTGATTTGCGTTATACACTTCTCA
The DNA here is from genome assembly GCA_029880625.1 of Spirochaetia bacterium. GTDB lineage: Bacteria > Spirochaetota > Leptospiria > Leptospirales > Leptonemataceae > JAOUOA01. Next base: position 7,493 of record JAOUOA010000042.1, on the reverse strand, counting down.
GAAATCCGGAAAAAAAAGAACATCAGGGCGGCATTAACTACTGTCAGCCTCCCTACGATGCTACAGGCGAGAAGCAGTCTTTCATAGCACCGACGCCGCCAGGGGTAAGAGATGATATTGTTATCATCGGTGTTTCCAATAAAACCATTGAAGAACTTCATGGAAACTGGCCTCTTGACTGGCAGATTTATGCAACACTTGCCGATCGAATGAGCAATGCAAAGAATAACATCCTTCTTTATGACATCAGCTTTCTGGATGATAAGGGAATTTACGGAGGAAACTACTGCGGATCAAAATTTAATTGTACTCCGATTGGAAATGAACCGGTAAGACGTCAGATTGATATTCTCTCTGATAGCTTCAGTAATGCAAAAAATACAGTCCTTTCCGACTTTCCTCTGGAAACGACTGACGAAGCTCGTTCTTCTATCCTGAATTATGATAAAAGAATGGATCTTCTGAAAAGTAAATATCGATTAAAACATGTTAAAAACGGAGCTTATGCAACTGTATGGGCAAGCCTTCCTCTCCCCCCCGTAGAACAGGTAACAAAAAATCTCAGCGGAATTGGTTATGCGAATGTTTTAAAAAACGATCAGGGTATGAACCGCTGGATGCCGCTTGTTGTCCGAATTGTTAATGATGATAAATACGGAAAACCTGGCTACAATCCGGATGTAGATGATGATTTTTATCCAAACATTGATATAATTGTCGCAGCAAGATATTACGGAATCGATCCGGTTGAAGATATCGAAGTTGATTGGCTTGAAGGTTATATTCTTTTAAAAAATATACCTTTAAGAACCATTTCAAAAATCAATCAGGAAAAGTTTGAACTTGAAGAAGTGGATATTATGGCTAAACCGAATGATGAAAGAAACATTCGGATTCCAATTGACAGAAAAGGTCTTATGAATATAAATTTCAGAGGCGGCCGGTACTGCTTTAAGTTTGATGAGCTTCTTGAAACATCCCGAATGACTGTGGAACAGGCTTCTCAGAATTATGAAAATAAAATTCTCCTCGTAGCCATGTATTATGCGACAGGTGTGGGAACAGCAAAGGATATACACCTGTCTCCTTACGGCGATATGGCTGGGATTGAACACCACGCTTATGCTATCAATACTATTCTGAATCAGGATTTCACAAAAGATGTAACGCCGATTATTAATCTGATTATTCTTCTGATTGTTGGTCTATTAATGGGATTTTATCAACCGAGAATACCAACATGGCTCAGCTTTATCCTGGCTTTGGGAATTGCAATTGCATTCTCTATAATAACGCTTTATATCACATTCAGTATTTACAGCATTCAACATGTTTTCCCGACTGTTATTGTCGAACAGCTTCTTATATTTGTTAGCTTTATTGGAATCCGTGTCCTTACAGAAGAGGAAAATGTTAAGTTCATTCGCAATACATTTTCTAAATTTGTTTCCAGCGATGTTGTAGACGAACTTCTTACAAATCCTGACGCCATAGCCCTTGGAGGGGCAAAAAAAGAAGTATCTGTATTTTTTTCTGACGTAAGAGGATTTACAACAATTTCTGAAGCGCTTGGACCTGAAGATCTGGTTCATCTGCTCAATGAATATCTTACAGAAATGACTGAACTCATTATTGAATACAGAGGAACCATTGATAAATATATGGGAGATGCCATCATGGCTTTCTGGGGCGCCCCGGCAGAAAATGACGATCATGCATATTATGCATGTGTTGCTTCAATTTCTCAGTACAAAGCGCTTCAGGAACTTCAAAAAAAGTGGAGTGAAAGAAATATTCCCGTACTGGATATCGGTATCGGGATCAATACAGGTCCGGCAGTTGTAGGAAACATGGGCTCCAGTCGCAGAATGGATTATACACTGATGGGAGATACTGTCAATCTTGGATCGCGCCTTGAGGGGATCACAAAACAGTACGGTGTGAAAATTTGTATTTCTGAATATACTTACGAAAGAGTTAAAAGCAGAGTGTATGCGCGTGAACTGGATTTAGTTCGCGTGAAAGGGAAACTGGAACCTGTTCGGATTTATGAATTGATGGGACTGAAAGATGATGGAGATATTGAAAAATATAAGCATCAGCCAAGAATTGTAAAAGCTGATTGATCGTAAATAAATGAAAGCTCTGCTTGAAAATATAAAAAACCCCGGAGATCTAAAAAAGCTTTCTCCGGGTGAGCTCCCCCGCCTTTCACTGGAAATCCGCGAATATATTATTCAGACACTCGCTTCCGTGGGAGGGCATTTTGCTTCCAATCTGGGAGTTGTGGAACTCACAGTTGCCCTTCATTATGTACTGAACACTCCGGTTGATAAACTGATCTGGGATGTAGGACACCAAACTTATCCTCATAAAATCCTTACGGGAAGGAAAGACCTGCTGAAGCAGGTGCGAATGTTCGGGGGAATCTCCGGATTTCCCAAGAGGGAAGAATCAGAATATGATCTTTATAACACTGGACATGCAGGCACATCAATTTCGCAGATGCTCGGCGAGGCAGTTGCAAGAGATGCCCTTGGAAAAGATTACCGTTGTGTATCTGTAATTGGCGATGCATCCATTGCATCGGGAATGGCTTTTGAAGCTCTCAATCACGGAGGACATTTAAAAACGGATTCTCTTGTGATTCTGAATGATAATGACATGTCCATTTCAAAAAATGTAGGAGCATTGAATCAGTATCTGAACCGTCTGATCACAAGCCCCATATATAATAAATGGAAAAAGTTCTGGTATAATTTTCTTATGTGGCTTCCCCTGATCGGCCCGGTCATGATGCTTTTTTCAAAAAAACTCGAACGTTTTACAAAAGATTTTTTAACGCCCGGCAGTCTTTTTTCGGATTTCGGATTTCGTTATATCGGTCCGGTAGACGGACATGATGTTCAGGAACTTGTCAATGTTCTTGAAAAAGCAGTTAATATGAAAGGCCCCATATTAATGCATGTCTATACCCAGAAAGGAAAAGGCTATACTCATGCAGAAAATGACCCTGTCCTGTATCACAGTGTAGGCCTTTTTAATCCTGAAGACGGAGTGAACAGCAATACGGCCGTATCTGACAGAGTTTCGTTCAGCGATATTGTAGGCGAATCCCTTTGCGAAATTTACAAAAGCAATCCAAAAATCGCCGCTATTACTCCTGCCATGATAGAAGGTTCCGGACTTCGCAGTTTTTATGATGCGCATCCTGAAAATGTGTTCGATGCGGGCATTGCTGAACAGCATGCAGTAGCCTTTGCGGGAGCCCTTGCTTCAGGAGGTCTACTTCCCTATCTCTGCATTTATTCTACATTTTTAACAAGAGGGCTTGATCAACTGGTGGAAGATATCGCATTAATGAACCTTCCCGTACGCCTGGTGATAGACAGAGCAGGGTGTGTAGGACCCGACGGCGAAACACATCAGGGATTGATGGACCTCGGGCACCTGCTATCTATACCCAATATCAGCATTTATGCTCCATCGAACGGCGCTCAGTTAAAAGCATACATTCATTATGTCAGCGGCGATCTTACGGGGCCTACCGCTGTCAGATTTCCCAAAAGCTTTGAAGACAGGCATTTGTTGGAAGCGCCCTTGCCTGATATTACTTCACATGAACCGGAGGTAATTGGAAAAGGAAGTGATCTCGCAATCGTCTGCATTGGAATAATGCTTTCATCCGGGTTAAAAACTGCAGAAATCATTGAATCAAAATCCAATCTGGAAGCATCTGTAATTGGAATTCAATGGATCAAACCGATGCCTTTTGAAACTATGAATGAAATCCTCTCATCATATAGAGAAATAATTTTTATTGAAGAATCCTATATTAATGCCAGCGCATCCTCCTATATTCTGCTCAACCTGAGCCCAGAAAACCGCGCCAGAGTCAGGAAAATATATGCTTTTCCGCAGGAATCCATTCCTCATGGCGACCGGGCTGCCATTTTGAATGAATATGGACTTTCACCTCTTGCAATTGCCGATTCTTTTTTACGCGAAATCAGTTCAGAAAAATTTTCTTCAAAAACTTTTTAATCTCTCCGAAGTATCTGTATATCTGGAGAGTTATTTTGGAAGAAAAAACAATGCATCTGCTTCGACAGGCAGATGAAATGATTAAAAAAAATAAAAAAGAAACAGCAGAATATATTTTACTGCATTCACTTGACTTTGAAGTTACATGTGAACAATACAGAAAACTTGGAAAACTATATTCTGTTCATTCAAACCGTCTTGAAGAAGCCCTGGATGCATACAGAAAAGCTCTATCGATCTGCAGTCAATCTGCTGAACTTAAAATCATGATCGGTGAAATCCTTTTCAGGATGAACCGAAGGCATGAAGCCAACCTCCAGCTTACAGAAGCGCTTCAGGAAAAGAGCAGCAGCCTTCATTACAGAGCGTATTATCTCCTGGCGGTCCTTTTTCAGAACTGGAACCGTCCTGAAAGAAGCGTTCGTTATTTGAATTTGAGTTTAAAATGCAGAGAAGATTATCTGCCTGCAGTAAAAATGTTGAATTATCTGAAAAATAAATATTTACCCTCAAAAGCAGTCTGAACCTTTTGCTCATCAGTGAAACTCAGTGATCCAATCACACCTTTCCGAAAAGAATCTACTCTGCTGAATCAATTCAAAACTGATTATGAATACAGACCTCAGCAGGAAAAAATGGCAGATGCCGTTTTTACAGCTCTTGTCCGGGACGAAATCATAATGATCGAGGCAGGAACAGGAGTGGGAAAAACTCTCGCTTATCTTCTTCCTCTAATTTTTCATTCAGTCCAAAATGATGTCCGTGTCGCAGTTTCTACAGAAACCCGATCCCTGCAGAAGCAGATTCTGGAAAAAGATCTGCCCGTAGTTGAAAAACTTCTTGGAATCGAAATCGAAGCTGAAATCTGTATGGGAGCGTCCAACTATCTCTGCAAAAGAAAACTGAAAGATGTATTGAAAAAAGGCGATGTGGGGAATGACATGGTTTCTTATCTGGATGATTTTCTTTCCTGGGAGGAATCAACGGAAACCGGAAATTTTCTTGAATATGAGGGACGGCTTTCAACTTCATTTCGCCTTAAAACAGCAAGAGATCCAGACGGCTGTTCAGGTAAAAAATGCCCGTATTTTAATATTTCGCATTACTTCAGAGCTCGTGAACGCTGGAAAAATGCAAAGCTTTTGATCCTGAATCACAGTCTTCTCGCTTCCCATATAGCGCTTGAAAAAAAACTTCTGCCCGATTTTGACTGTCTTGTGATTGATGAGGCGCACAGATTCCCGGATATCTTTTCACGATCTTTTGAAAATTCGGCTGATTTTCTTGAAATTGATAAAGTCATCAGCGAGGCGAAACTTCTTGAACTGAAACCATTATTTGAATCTTTTCGAAACGATTTTCAATCTCAGTATTTTCTTTTCCCCGGACAGACCTCGAGGTTAAAGGAAAAAGTTGATCATCCTGATTTAAAAAAAATGATCGAACAGTTGGATCTTGCGGAACAGGATCTTACCCGTCAAATTGATGAATTAAATGAAATGACGGGAAGCGAAGTTCTGGATGAAATTACTATACTCAGTATTTTAAGAAAGAGAATCATATCTATTTCAGCCCTATTCCAATCTCTTTCTGAAAATCCGGGCGATAGAACCGTACATTGGATCAGAAGAAATGAAAATGATATCAAAATGAACTACAGTCTGCATATGATGCCCCTGAACACAGGAAACATGATCCGTTCCTCATTGATTGATTCTTTCAGCAGCCTGATTCTAACATCAGCGACACTTACAACAGGTGATTTCGCCTATTTTGCTGAGCAGAACGGATGTTCAATACGCACTGGCGACAGAAGAGGAAACCTTCCGGAACGTCTTTTTACATTAAAACTGGATTCACCCTTTGATTATAACAACCGTCTTTTGATTTATCTGCCGCAGAATATGCCGGATCCATCTGTATCGGAAGGATCTTTTCTTCAAAGAGTTTCCGAAGAATTAAAAAATATGATTGAGCTTACTGCTGGCGGAACCTTTGTCCTTTTTACATCCAACCGATCTTTGAAAAAAGTTCATGATATAATAAAAGATGATGTCAGATTTCCCTATGAAATTATCAGTCAGCTGGATCGCGGTGCTTCCCAGGCTCTTTCGGAATTTTTATCGAAAAAAGATTCCGTACTGTTCGGAGTTTCCACTTTCTGGCAGGGGATTGATATACCAGGAGATGACCTTCGTCAGGTTGTAATTGTTAGACTTCCTTTTCAGGTTCCCGACAATCCTCTGATCGAAGCTAAAACTGAAATTGCCAGACAAAATGGAGTGAATACTTTTATATCGCTTCAGCTGCCTCATGCAGTCATTCTTATGAAACAGGGAGTGGGAAGACTGATCCGAAAAAATACAGACCGCGGCATTGTTGCGTTGCTGGATCCCAGAATTCTCAGCCGCACCTATGGAAAAAACATTTTGCAGAGTCTTCCTGATGGACAGATTTACAGGGATTTTGACGATATCAAAATAAAATACAGAAATCTTTTTAAAATAAATCCTTAAATTTTGCCGAAATTAAATGTGTGAGAAACTATTTTTTTATACCAGCGATCCTTCTTTTCTTTATTCTGATTTATCCTGCACTTCCTGTAGATCAGTCGATTGAAGGAAAAATTAAAAAAGGCTATTATCTCAGTATTTTCAGCAATGACAATTATATTGACTGGAGTTCAGGATATATTGCAGCATCTGCTAAAGTAAAAATTCCAAGAATCATATTTAATTCCGATCATCCAGATTATAAAAAGCCAGGAACAGCCCTGTCAATTTCAGACGCAAGAGCTGTATCAAGAGAAAAGGCTAGAGAACTGGCTGAATTAAAATTAATGGAAATGATTTTATCCATGAATATGGACTCTGAAGATACCGTAAGGCACAAAATGCAGAAGGATTCTTCCTTCCGTGATAGAATGGGATTTTTATCTTCTAAATTTAAGATTAAAAGTGTAAAATCAAATCAGGGATTTGTTACAATTGAACTTGCGATTCCTTTTACCGGCAGCAGGGGATTTTATTCGGTAATTATTGGAAATTATTACAACACCGAAAGTATTCCAGCGTTTCCCAAATCTGACATACGACATGAAATTTCAGGAATTATTATTGATTTAAGCGAATTTGAAAATTATAAACCTGTACTGGAGCCCAGGATTTTTACAGATCAGGGACGGTTAATTTATGGACCAGAAACGCTCAGGCCTGAAATTGCAGTTCAGAGAGGCATGGTTTCCTATCATACAGATCATGACAGAGCCGTTGCTGATAACAGATCAGGTTTAAAACCATATTATCTTTATGCCTCATATGTTAAAAATGGAAATATTTATCTGGATTCTGAAGAAGTCAAAAGGATTCTCAGTTCATCTTCAGGAGTGAGATCCTTTCAAATGGCAAAAATCGTCCTGATATTGCACCGTTAAGCCAAAATTAAACTTT
>JAOUOA010000489.1 GCA_029880625.1 Spirochaetia bacterium | reverse complement strand
GCATATGTCCCGTATATCTCACTACTTTGTAGAGAAATATAACAGCAATATTGACAGGCACATTGATACTAGCAGTATGGAGTTTCCGCATCAGCTGGATCAATTAATGATTAATGGCAAAAGATTTTTTGAATGGGTCGAACACTACAGAAAAATTACTATTCAGCTTAGAAATGGTGAAATGCTTTTTGAACTTCCTCATGAAGTTTTTGCTGTGCTCGATAAATATTCTGGAAGGCGACGCGATGGTGATAAGTATGTCAGGAATTTATTCAATTGTGCTCTGCTTTATTACATAGATAAGTTTGGAATGATTAAAATTGACCGAGCAATTGAAACATTCTTTTTATGGGCGTATTCTTTGCGCCTGAATCTGCAAAGTGTTCAGCTTGCATCAGTTGATAATCACGCACTGTCAGAGCCTTTCATTTTTAAGAGAATTCGAGATTCATTGAAGCCTGAGGAGGTGTTTGCCTTCAAGATTGAACCGCCAGATATTCGATTCAGGTCAAATGTCAAAGATATTATTGATTTATTCGAGGAGTATGGTTATGCATGAAAACTTGATATCACAATTATCTGTAAAAGAAATATTTGCTTCGGATAAATACGTCATCCCGAGCTATCAGAGAAATTATGCATGGGGTGAAGAAGAAATTCATCAACTGATTCTGGATATCTGGGATTACGCAGGTGACCCTGAAAAAAGGGATCAGAATTATTATATTGGAACTCTGGTTGTTTTTGAGCGGAAATTGAATGATGGCGGGGTTTTTGAAACGATTGATGGACAGCAAAGACTCACCACATTGAATATTCTGGTCAGTGCTCTTTACAGGCTTTTTCCGGGCCCACATCTGGAAAGGATGAACCTTGATTTAAATCTAAATTTTGACAGTAGGATTAAATCTACAAATACTTTAATCAAAATAGCTGATGTTAAAAATGATCTGATTTATTCGGACCATGCGATGTACAATCCTGATATCCAGCAGGGATACAGTGATGCAGAAAAATTATTGAAACAGATTTTAAAAACAGAAAAGGATTCAAAGAATTTCTTCTCATTTTTATTTTCAAAGGTAATTATCATGCGGGTAAAAGTCCCAGCGGATACAGACCTGAATCATTATTTCGAAATCATGAATAGCCGGGGCGAACAGCTCGAAAAGCATGAAATTCTGAAGAGCTATATGCTCAACATAATACATGAGGAGCCCGGCTTAATAAAGGCCTTTACTGCAATCTGGGAAGCCTGCAGCGATATGGAGAGGTATGTTCAGTATGGGTTTCAGGTTAACATAAGAGATCAAATCTTTACTAAAAACAGTTGGAATGATTTGGATGTTGATTCACTGGAGGATGTTGCAAAGGTATTTGGTGAAATTGATGAGGAGCAAGAAAGAGATCCTAATAAACCCAAAAGGGGAAAAAAAGCCAGGTCTCCAGAAGATAACATGACAATAGTTCAAATTGTTGATTTTGAAGAAGATTTTGAAGTAAACAAAACTCACGATGCAGATGCTCCAGAAAGATTCAGCTCAGTTGTCAATTTTCCAAATTTTCTTTTGCATGTTTTGAGGATACAGGAAGGCGACGATATTCCTCTTGATGATAAAAGACTGATTGAGACTTTTGAAGGGTATCTCGGAAAAGGACGCAAAGCAACTAAGCAGAGAAATGCTATTGATTTTGTGAAAAATTTTGGTTTTAACATGTTGCATTGCAAATTCTTAATGGATAAATATATAATAAAAAGGGAATATCTTGCAGGCAAGGACCAGTGGAGTTTAAAACAGTTAAGTCGAAGGGATTCCAAAAAAAGTCAGGTTAGTTATATAAGTACCTTTAATAATGATGGCTGGAATGAATGGTTTGTGAAAATTCTTTCTATGTTCCATGTTTCAGCCCCTACTAAAATATATAAACATTGGTTGAATGCAGCATTGAAATATGTTTTTGAAAATAGTCAGTCAGGGCAAATAGATCCAGAAAAATATTTTGAATATCTATATGGCCTTGCAGAAGCCTTTCTTCTGGATAGATTTTTAGTTCCATCAGATAGTCAACTGGATTATTACCAGATGATATATCAAAATAAAGGTAAAGCCCAAAATAAATCGAATTCACGCGCCCTTGATTTGGATCTGTTGAATCATGGTACCGGAGTTGAGAATTTCGTTTTTAATTATCTGGACTTTAAGCTGTGGGCTAATGAATATAATGGTTATAAAAATTTTGATTTTGGATTTCGCAGCTCAGTGGAACATTATTATCCACAGCATCCTATCGCAGAAAATGAAAAAATTGACCAGAAAATATGCGACAATTTCGGTAATCTTTGTCTTATCAGTAATCGTAAAAACTCCAGATTGAGCAACCATATGCCTAATGCTAAAATGGACTTTTATTACAAAACAGGGCCGGATAGCTTAAAGCAACAGGCCATGATGGATGTTACCAAAAAACAAAAAGATTGGAATGAATCGTTAATTCAGGAAGAAGGGAAAAAAATGAGGGATATATTGCTATCGCAGGTGGAATGGTAGAAGAAATTTTGGATTTTAAATATATAAAGGAATAATAAATGAATAAACAGGAACTGGCGGCAAAAATATGGGCTTCAGCCAATCAAATGCGCTCCAAAATAGAGGCAAATGAATACAAGGATTATATACTCGGATTTATTTTCTATAAGTACCTTTCCGAAAAAGAGATTCAATTCGCAAAAAAGGAAGGATCAACAGATGATGATATTAAGGAACTCAAAGAGTCCAACAAAGAGGCTGTGAAATACGTTCAAAGTAATATTGGATATTTTATTGATTACAAAAATCTTTTCTCAACCTGGATTGAGAAAGAAAGAGATTTTGATATTTCCAATGTAAGAGATGCTTTGTCTGCATTCAGCAGGCTGATCAACCCAGCCCATAAAAAGGTTTTTGATAAAATCTTTGATACACTGCAAACGGGGCTGAGTAAGCTGGGCGAAACTTCTGCCGCACAGA
>JAOUOA010000487.1 GCA_029880625.1 Spirochaetia bacterium | reverse complement strand
ATATGTTTAACAGCAAGAATGGTCCCTGAATTTTGGTTGGCATGACAGGGACTCTGCCAAGAATGGAATCAGGAGAATAAAATGTCAATCAGTTCAAATGAACCATTAATTACGACCATCAAAGCAAGAGAAATTTTAGATTCAAGAGGAAATCCAACGGTAGAAGTCGATGTCCATCTCGATGACGGAACGTTCGGAAGGGCTGCCATTCCATCCGGGGCATCAACGGGAGAATATGAAGCCGTAGAGCTCAGAGATGCAGATAAGAACCGATATCTGGGCAAAGGCGTCCTGAATGCTGTTCAAAATATTAACCAGCTTATAGCTCCCAATCTTACAGGGAGAAATGTTTTCAAGCAGAAAGAAAATGATCTTGCCATGATTGAACTGGATGGAACCCCCAATAAAGGAAAACTGGGTGCCAATGCAATTCTTGGAGTCAGTCTTGCCATGGCTCATGCATCAGCAAATTCTCTTGGAATTCCACTTTACCGATATATTGGCGGCACTGGCGCCTGTACCCTGCCCGTTCCCATGATGAATATTATCAACGGCGGATCCCATGCGAATAATACTGTAGATTTTCAGGAATTCATGATTTTACCGGTCAATTTTACAACATTCCGTGAAGCATTACGAGCCGGCGTTGAAATCTTTCATTCATTAAAGAAGGTTCTGAATGATAAGAATTATTCCACAGCAGTGGGAGATGAAGGAGGCTTTGCGCCAAATCTCGGTTCCAATGAAGAAGCCATTCAGGTAATTCTTACCGCGATTGAAAAAGCGGGATATAAACCAGGAGAAAATATTTTTCTGGGTATGGATTGCGCTTCTTCTGAGTTTTATGATAAAAACTCACAAAAATATACCCTTGAGGCAGAATCAAATCCTAAAAAAAGTTCATCCGAACTCATTGATTTCTTGCAGAGCTTACGGGAAAAGTATCCGATCATAAGCATAGAAGATGCTCTGGACCAAAATGACTGGGACGGATGGAAAAAACTAACAGAAACGATGGGTACCTCGACTCAGCTTGTAGGAGATGATCTTCTTGTGACCAATACGGAAAAATTAAAAAAAGCCATAGATTCAGAAATTGCCAATTCAATTTTAATTAAGGTCAATCAAATTGGATCTTTGACGGAAACACTTCAGGCAATTGAAATGGCAAAAAAAGCAGGATATACAACCGTTGTCAGTCACAGATCCGGAGAAACTGAAGATACAACGATTTCTCATATTGCAGTCGCAACCAATTCAGGACAGATTAAAACAGGATCTCTCTCCCGTACAGACCGTGTTGCGAAATATAATGAACTGCTTCGAATAGAAGAAAGCCTTGGATCTGAAGCAGTCTATGCAGGAATGAATGCATTTTACTGCCTGAAACCATAATGAAAAAAAAACAAATATTAACACTGATTTTATTTTTACTGGCCACTTTCCTTGGATATATTTATATATTTGGAGAGTCCGGCCTGATCATTCAAGACAGATTGAAAAAAAATTTGACCTCTTTGAACTCCCAGATCAAAGAACTTGAAAAAGAAAATGAGATTCTAAACCGAAAAATTATTCTTTCAGGAAAAAATTCAAATTTTGCAGAAAATGATGAACTCAGCATCCGTGCAGGGAAAAGCATCATCCTGAAATTTGAAAATGAGGATCCAGAGAACGGAAGAATTCTCGATTCAGGCTTTGAACCCAAACTGGGTGAATTGAGAGTCCTTTACCTTGTTACCATGTTTTTTATTACTCTTGTTGCCGTCACCCTCTCAGTTTATTTATCTGGTAATAGAAAATTTGCAAATAATGCAGAATCATTTAAAATTTAATTCCTGAATCAGGAAATATTGGAGCAAAACATGCCGCACAGTTGCGATACAAATGAAGAAAAAACCAGCAGTATTCAGAATGAACTGGATCGAAAATTTCTTGATGAACGAAAGGTGTATTTATGGGGTGTTGTTGATGACAATTCAGCGAAACATGTTGTAGAAAGACTTGTCTATCTTGAAGCAAAAGATCCCGGAAAAGAAATCAAACTTTATATAAACAGTCCCGGCGGAGTAATTACTGCCGGTATGGCAATTCTCGATACAATGCATATGATCTCTTCTCCAGTATCAACCATCTGTATGGGACTGGCAGCCAGTATGGGAGCGTTGCTTTTATGTGCCGGAGAAAAAGGAATGCGTAAGGCTTACCCTCACAGCCGGATCATGATTCACCAGCCTTTAATTTCAGGACAGATCATTGCTCCTGCTCTTGATCTTAAAATTCAGGCTGAAGAAATCAAAAAAACCAGAGATGAAATCAATCGTATTATTGCCGAAGCATCCGGTAAAAGCATTGAACAGGTTGAAGAAGATACAGACAGAGATTACTACCTAAATTCAAAAGAGGCAAAAGATTACGGCATCATTGATGATATTGCAGCTGTGATTTAAGGCCGGGGGTATATTTGTATTAACCGAGCAGCGTATGAAGCTGCTGCATGGCGGCAATTCAGCTCATCTAAACGAACAAAAACATTTAGAAATTAAGAAAAATAAAACTTAATCGCCGGATGAACTGGTGAGAATTTCAAAAATTTCATCAGTACTGGAAGAATTCAGCACCCTGGTTCTGAATTCTTCATTATTAAAAAGCCTTGCCACTGAAGCAAGGGTCTTAATATGCTTTTCAAATTTATTTTTTGGAAGAAGTAAAAGGATAAGAATACGAACCTGCACATCATCAATTGCCTGAAAGTCTATCCCTTCTTTCAGGACAGTCAGCATACCGATAACATCTGTTACATGTTCTGTTGAACAGTGAGGAATCGCAACTCCGAGTCCGATTCCAGTCGACATAGAATTTTCTCTTTCTATCAATGTTTCCCATATATCGTCTTTATGTTTTGGGGCAATGGAACTTAAAGATTCACACTTATCGAAGATATATTTCAAAAGATCTGTTTTACTTCCCTGGAATTGATCCAGTTGAATAATTCTCTCTTTAAAAATTATTTCATGAAGTTGCATTTCAAAT
>JAOUOA010000486.1 GCA_029880625.1 Spirochaetia bacterium | reverse complement strand
TGAATCTTTTTTACAAAAAAATTATTTCTGTATTGATTAAATTCTTTTTTTTCTTTTTCCCGTTTCAGGAAATTAAAGATAAGCCTGTTCTATCCGTAATTTTTATACTGGCAGCGAACTTATCCGTCATACCCGGCATTTTTTTTCTGGACTGGAATCCTTACTATATCATGTTTTTTTTCTGGCTGGAAACGTTTATCATGATTTTTTTCAATCTTTTGATGATGACAATTTCTGACGGATTTGACAGAAAAGGACATTTTATTGGTAGCTACGGCGCATGGTTTGGATACTTTCTTTTTGCTTTATTTTATTCCCTGTTTATTGATTTTCCCATGTCCCTGATCATTCTTCTCTGTATTCCCTTACTTTATTTTAGAGAATTCCCCGTTGAAGATCTATTCTGGTCCCTGAATGACTACAAAAAAATACAGCTATTGATATCGCCGGAAGCTTTTTTGAAAGATCACTTCCTGGATTTTTTGACGGGTTATCCAATGTTTCTTATGGCAATATTTTTTATTGTTCACTTTCATGCATTTTATTTTTATTTTATCAAAACAGAAAAATACCGGACCACCAGCTCCTCAGATTATTCGGGATACCTGGTTTATAGAACATTTAAGCTGACCATGGTGGTTTTCGCCGTATTTATGGTTTCTTTATATTTTGATTTTCTCAGAGAAAATGGAGGAATTTTTACAGTATCTTTACTTGCTTTCGTAAATTCGTATCAGGATTTTATGTTCCATTTTAAGGAGCGCAAAAAAAGAAGAAAGGAAAATTGGAAAAATATTAAATGAAAGATTAACTCCAGCAGTCCTGAGTGTTGAACGTCCGCTATTCGCCGCTTTTTTTATTTTTTATTAATTCAAGAATTATATTTTTATATTTTAACTCTTCCACTGCGTTGACGGCTTCAAATCTGTATTTTTCATCAACGCTGTCATTGCCCTGCCGGCGATGAATAAAAATGATAAATTCTTTTTGTTTTTCAATACGTTCGCACTCATCCAGAGTTTTGTAAGAAGGGTATGTAAAAGAAGTTCCTCTGTCTTCGAGATAATATTTTCTTTGAATATTCAATTTGAAATTATTATAGGTTCCTACCTTGATGTTTTTTTCATTTTCAAATTGACCCTGACGGATTACTGCGATGACATCATAATTTTTAAATTCTTTTATAAATGCTGGAAATTTAGAAGGATTCTTTGGATCGATGGGTATGGATTTAGTGGATGTGTAGTTTTTTCTTTTTTTTACATGCAGGATGATTTCGGACTGCATGACAAGCTCTTCCAGAGAGATGTCTTCTTTTCTGACAATATCTCCGGAAAGAAATGCCGGGGTAATTATAAAGAGCAGAAAAAAGTATATAATATTTTGCATATTTAGCGTTATGGAGTTGCTTCTATTTGAAATCTGTTTGATTGTATATTATCTATGAATAAAACCAGAAATTGTCAATTAAAAGAATTTTCACTGCATTCTAAGAGTAACAATTTTTAATCGATTATAATTTTGCAGCATATGAAATGCATCGCTAATCTGTATATTTTTTATTCCAGGAAACCCGCATTTCATAAAGCCCGAACCGAAAGTGAGCCCTGAAAAAATCAGAGAATTTACCTACCTGAAAACACCTAAAAATTTATAAAAGGAGACTGTTTTTGTTTGATCGCTGCTGAATGATGCGCTCATCATTTCTTTTTTGCAGGAATCTTTGAAATTTTCTTTTGATACGACTCGATCCGTAATGGGCATACAGGAAGAATCCGGTTCCAGCCAGTTAAATCCATAGGAATTGGCAATTTCATGATGCATACTATTTTCATCCGGATCAGGAGCGCCTGCTGCATTATTTTTTTCAGTATGCTGTGATGATTCATTCTGTTCAGTGATCTGCTCTTTATCGGAACAGTCTGCCGACAGAAAAAAAATTACTAAAAATACTATACGTAAATACATAAGCAAGAACCTTCCTTGTATTAATTTATATTTATCATGTATGTATAAACCGCAGTTTTTCATTTAATAATTCAACCTTTATTCTCTAAACAACATTTATTCTGCCCCATATGCTGGATAGAGACAGACGGATCAGTCATTATGACATAAATCCCAACAGGCTTATCATCAGTTTTTATATACTCAATTTTACCTTACCAGGATCTTCTTTATATACAGATTATATCTGTTTTATTTAATAATTAATGTTATCATAAAATGTCTTTGACAATATATGCAAATGCAGAAATATGCATACAGCATATAAAATGCAACTTTCACAAGGGGTTTTTCAGGAGATATGCCCGGTGATTGAAGCTTAATTTTCAGTGTTGCTGTCGCAAACAAAGCAAGGGGAATGCATGGTTTGGGGTCTTTAGCAGATTTCAAGGATGGAGACGATGAAACGATTTTCAGGAATAACAATTAGTATAATTTTACTAACTTCGTATTGTGTGAAAGCTGAAAGGCCGGCATATTCAATTAATTCTGCACCAGGAATCCTTGCTTCGGTGGTAATGTCATTTATTGGAACTGGAACGACCTATACCATCGGCGGTACCATAAGCGGGCTGACAGGGAGTGGACTCGTTCTTACAAACAATAACGGGGATAATCTGACAGTGGCTTCAGGCGCGACATCATTTGTGTTTCCTACAGCCATTGCTGATGGAAGTGTGTACAATGTTCAGGTTCTCACCTATCCGACAGGACCAGTTGAAGTTTGCGCCGCATCTAATAATGCAAACACTGTTTCTGGAGGCAATGTGAGCAATGTGAGCATAACGTGTGTGCCGGGTTTTAACATAGGTGGAACATTGAGCGGACTTTTGTCCGCCACAAATATTGTTCTCCAAAATAATGCAGGTGACGATATAACAGTCAGTGCCAATGGCAGTTTTACATTCCCGACACCCCTGCCGAACAGTGCGGCATACAATGTTACCGTATTGACACAGCCATCGAATACCCGGTGTTTTGTGTCGGCTGGCAGTGGAACAGTAGCTGCCGATGTAACGACTATAGTAATTA
>JAOUOA010000485.1 GCA_029880625.1 Spirochaetia bacterium | reverse complement strand
TCAAACTTCAGGAAACTGGATGGAATCATGCCAGAAAGGCCTGTAATGAAATTTGCAATCAGGAATATGTTGACAAAATATATGAATAATCAATTGTTATTTTATAAAAGAAATGAAATATTTTGTTTTATTATTAACCCTGATTATTTCTCCGGTTCTTGCCCAACCCATTCTTTTAACTGAAGATAATGGGTACAGCCTTGAAAGTCGCATGGATATAGTGGCAGTCTCTAAAGATGTAACGATTGCGGAAGTGCAGAAAGAAAATTTTTTCAGGAACAGTCTTTCTGTATTTCCAAAACCCGTAAATGAAAATAATTACTGGATACGCTTTCAGGTAAAAAATACAGCTTATTCCGGAAACTGGTATCTGTTTTTAAATCATCTCAATCTGGATTATGTGGAATTTTATTCTCCGGATCACAATGGCCATTATGTAAAACAAATTGCCGGCGACCATATTCCGTTTTCAGATTGGAGCCGGCAATATTCTCATCCTCTTTTTCGCTTTTTTCTGAATGAAGGGGAAGCGAAAACAATTTATCTGCATATTAACACAACAAGCAATGTTGATTTCGCTCCCGCCATTTATGCTCCGGGCGCCCTTGCAAAACGCGAAGTGGGTGTTACAATACTGAAAACGGTTAATTTTCTAGTCAATGCTGTTTTTTTCGGAATTTTTTTATTTTATTTCAGAAAAAATAACAACAGACATTTTCTCTATTTGATACCGATTCTTCTGTCTTATTATTTATATATATTTTTTTCTTTTGGAAATTATTACCGGTTCTGGCCGGAATTTCCCTGGCTGCAGAACAGAATTTTCTTTTTTATTATTTTGATCGGGCTGTATCAGCTGATTTATGCCAGTATTAAATTTTTAAAAATAAAAGAAAATTCGCTTAATTTATGGTATCTGTTTATTCTATTGATGCTGTCGGGACTGCCGGGTTTTTATTTATTCCATAACATGGAATACTTTTTCCGTTCCTGGATGGTCATTCATGCCGCTCTTTCCCTGCTTTTGGTTCTGATTTCTTCTACAATAATTTATGCAAGAGGAAACGATTATGTGAAATATTATTTATATTTTCAGATTGTGATTCAGGGCGGAGTCTATATCAAAATCTTAAATTTTTTCGAAATTTTAGATCCGAACGAATGGAGATATAACTGGCCTGCTATTTTTTTCCCGGCAGGGATTCTGGTGCTGATAAAATTTGTGTTTGAAGAATACCGTAAAATTTCAAGAGAGAAAGAGGATCTGGATTACAAATACAATGAGCTTGTCAAAAAACTGAGCCGCTCCGGAAAAAAAAGCAGGACGATGAGTCTTGACAGGAGTAGTATTTTATTCCGGATCTCAGAAATGATAGAAGACAATTCAATTTTTACCGAAGAAATATTTACCCTGAATAAAATGGCTGCTTTATTGAAAATTCGTCCCGATCAGCTGTCGGAACTCATCAACAGGGAAATGAAAATGAATTTCAATACATTTATCAATACCATCCGTATACACAGAGCATGCGAACTGATTGAAATGTACACTTCAAAAAACATGACTGAGATCTTTTATGAAAGCGGTTTCAGATCCAAGGCGCCGTTTAATTCTGCTTTTCGGGAAATCATGGACATGTCGCCTTCAGAATTCAGGGAAAAGCAGAATAGAAGTCTAAAAAGGGCAGATGGACCGCATCTATTGCAAAAAATCTTTAAAATGCATTGAATCGTGAATCAGGTCTAAGACATCAGGAAGTGGATTGAGTTTAAAAAACAGATATCCTTTCATTGACTTCATTGATTTTGGAAAAAAATCAGGAATATTACAGAAATTTTACCTGATCTAAGGCAGTTTTCTTCAGAAAATATAGTTGCAGAAAAAATATAGAAACTTTTATAATAATTATCATTCCCTGCTGATCATATTTTTTTCTCAGTTAATAGAATAACAGAAATATTTTGCTTCTGAAAACACTCTGTAATAAAATAATTTGAAAAATTTTCGGCAGACAGAATATATTCTAATATAAGTAAAGTATATAATTAATTATCATTTTCATTATATTAAAATTAACACAATGAAAAAGTTCATTCATAAATATTCCCTGCTGGTAATTTTTCTTTTCCCGGCACCTCTGCGGCAACTCTTTTTGACGCAGCGGATAATACCGGAAATACAACGGCAAAAACACTGACGGTTACATCAGCGGGAACTCCCACGGTAACATCGATTGAACAGTTTGACACCAACAAAAACGGCAATATTGATCAGGTAAAAATTACGTTCAGCCTGAACATGGACGATGCAACAATTAGTGATGCTAATGCTGCATGGTACAGCGTAGGAGGCACGGCGGCCGTAAAAGTCGACACTGCTTCCGGAGGAACAGGAACCGTTACAGCGCCGACTATAGCTCAGGGTGATATCATAACCATTGTAAATACCCTGAAGGATTCTTCTGCCAATGAATCGATCGGTATTGTCAGTGTTTCTCCTATCTATGGTTTATGGACTCACCAAGCGTATCTGAAAGCTCCCAATGCGAAGAATAATGATCAATTTGGCGGTTCATTTTCTATTGACGGGAACACTGCCATAGTTGGTGCTCTTACTGAAGACAGCAGCCAGACTACGATCACAAACGGTACAACGGCCAGCGCAGATAACTCTGCTGGAAATGCCGGAGCGGCTTATGTGTTTGTGCGTGACAGCTGGTAGGAGTGAGAGATTTCGCACCCAATTATATCTTAAATCTTCTGAGCCTTCCAGTGACCGTATTAAAATAGGCCCCTTTTCTCTCCTGTGAGAGAAAACTTTTCTCGATGACGCTTTCCCACTCTTTTGCAGAAGCGCTCATCCGTTCTATCGCATTTGCGGCCGGCCGTCTCAATCACAAAAATTCGGTTGACTTTCAGCTTTTCTATAGCAAAAATCAGATATGAACCGCTCTCGTGATTGGCTTCGTTCCGCTCAGAATGATCTGAAATGGGGGCAGGACAGTTTAAAAAATGGATATTTCCCTCAAGCATGTTTTATT
>JAOUOA010000484.1 GCA_029880625.1 Spirochaetia bacterium | reverse complement strand
ATTCAATTTGATTTATTTCCCTCTTGTCACATTGGCTGTCGCAACTCTAAATGGAGTGGCTGCTCAGTATCTATGGCTCAATTCTCCTGAATGGAATAATCGAAACACCTTTTTTTTTACAGGATTAAGCGTTGCCCTGAGCGTATTTCATGCTGTGAAATTCCTTGATACTTCGCATTATTTTCCTCTGTTCAACAGAGTGATGCTCTGGATTATTTTTGCAGGCCTCTACGGGGCAATGTTTTCGCTTCTTGGAGACATTATTATTACAAGATGGTTTTTGATTTTTGTTCTTCCTATAGGGGTTATTTCTACTTTTATTCTCTCTTTATATTCATTTGCGAGAAAAATTCCAAATGCTAATCTGTATTTTCTATCCATTCTTATGTTTCCAGTATTTGTTCTTTTTTTTCAGCTGAGCAGAATGGGTCTGATTCCTGTCACTTCTTTTACTGAATACAGCGTTCCGTCAGGAATCATGCTTCAGCTGATCACACTTTCAATTGTAGTAGCTTATAAAAATCGTCAGCTTGATAAAGTAAATCAGGAGCTGCATTTGAGTGACAGACTTAAAACTGATTTTTTTGCCAATGTTTCCCATGATCTGAAGACCCCACTTACTTTGATCCTATCCCCTCTGGAAAATATCCTTTCTTCCAAACGGAATGCTGTTCGGGAGGATGTCATCCAGGATCTTACGCTAATGCAGAAAAATGGAAAGAAGCTTCTTGAGCTGATCCGCAATATTCTTGATTCTTCGCAAATCAGAGAATATGGGCATAGTCTGAATTTGAAAAAGACCAACCTGGTTTCCTTTATACAGAATATTGCTGAACCGTTTCGCCTGGTTGCAGAAAACAAGGGGCTTTCATTCAAATTAAATTCTTCCAGCAAATTTATTGAATTGGATCTGGATTCAGAAAAAATGGAAAGCGTTTTTTATAATTTAATAGGAAATGCTTTGAAATATACAGACAAAGGGGCAATCGAAATATCCATACTCGATGGTCCAAAAGAAATTGCCATTAAAATCGTTGATACAGGAAGTGGCATACCCTCCTTCAGGCAAAATAAGATATTCAAG
This sequence comes from Spirochaetia bacterium, assembly GCA_029880625.1. GTDB lineage: Bacteria > Spirochaetota > Leptospiria > Leptospirales > Leptonemataceae > JAOUOA01. The sequence continues at coordinate 1,959 of JAOUOA010000484.1, read as the reverse complement.
CGTTTTATTAGAGGCGCCTTCGCTTCATCCGAACAAGCAGAAGGAAGCGGAATTGGTCTTGCTCTTTGCAGAGAGTTTGTTGAAATTCAAAAAGGAAGGATTGAAGTCAGTTCAAAGCCGGGAGAAGGATCCTGCTTTACAATTACGTTTCCAAAAGAAATTCAGAAATGGAAATTTTCATTAAAAAATCGGTTCTTTTCCAGGGAGGGAAACGGCGCCCGGGCTGCAGATATAGAGCTGAAAAAATCAATCTTAAAACCGAATCTTGCATTGGTTTCACCAGAATTTGATGCGGCGTCTCTGAAGAAAATCCTTATCGTAGAAGACAATCCAGAAATGCTGGAATTCATACATTCCCTTTTAGCGGATAAATTCCAGGTCATAAAAGCTGAACATGGAATCGAAGCATTGAAGAAAATTCGTTCGGATAAACCGGATCTTGTTCTTTCTGATGTGATGATGCCGGAAATGGACGGAATAGAATTACTGAAGGCATTTAAAAGCGATCCTTATCTGCAGGAAATTCCGTTTATTCTTCTTACTGCAAAATCTGAAGTAAAAGATAAAATTGAGGGGATCGCCTGTGAAGCGGAAGACTACATTACCAAGCCGTTTCATCCTGAAGAGCTTATAGAACGAATCAACAACCGATTAAGAAAAAGGGTCTCTCAGCTGGAAAAAATCCAGGCGGAGAAAAAAAATATTTATGCAAATATCCATGATTTGCTGGGCGCCCGCATAACCGATCTAACCATTTTGATACGAAGTTTAAACGCTCAGGAAGTCCCAGACTCAAATCTCGTTATGCGGATGAATGACCATATAAGGTCCATCGCATTTGAACTTAAGAACTGGCTGCCCAGGCTTGAGGATCTTGATCTGCTTGAATCAGATTTTTTTGACGGACTGCAGCTTCAGCTGATACGGCGTTATTCCAATGCCTCAAGAAAACTGAAGTTTACTGCACAGGACGATGTTCAAATGATTTTGAAAGACGGGATCTATGACATAGTAAAAAATGCAATGCTCCACATAGTAACAGAAATTGCTACCAATGATTTAAAATACGGAAACGGCAGATCTTTATGGAATTTTGATTTTCAGGAATCTGATCCGCGGCAGGTTTCGCTCAGCTTTGAGGCAGAAACTTCATACAGCAATAACGAACAGGGAAGAGGAACTGAAAATATAGAAAGGATGGTCCGGGAAATCGGAGGAACAGTTTCAATGGAAATGGAAGATACAAAGATTAAGATTTTTGTTCTTTTCCCTCTGGAATTATATTCGCTTCAGGATGCCCTTTAGTCTCATTTTCTTTATCTTCTTCCTTTTGATCAGTATCCGTCAGCAGCAAATCTTCTGTATTCGCAATAGTATGCAGAAGACCGCGTCCTGTTTTAATAATACTATCTGTAATTTCGGCCTGTTCTTTACTCGCTCCGGAATCTTTCAATGCCTGAGCCATCTCCAATATGGCATTCGTCGGAACGCGATATTCCTGACTTATTTTCGATAGGAATAGAGTTCTTGCTGCAGCTGACTGAAATTCAGACTCCTTCATTCGCAGCATATTTTTGCTGATGGAAAGAGATTTGTTTGCAAAATCCGAATGCCTTCTGTTCATAATATAAGAGTAAGCCAGAGCCAGAGCAAGAAATCCGTATGTCGTAAAGTATGCTGTTGAAATCATTGAACGATTGTGCAAAATATCATTCGTAAGAGCTGCTGCAAGAATCAAAAGAGCGATAAAATTTAATTTCGCATATGAACGCTTTTCAACGATGGCCGCTATCGCTTTTATAACGGAAAGAGCAATTGTCATCATCGCAATGGGAAAATAAAATGAGACAACTCTGGAAAAAACGACCGCCGGTGTCAGGATGGTGATTAAAAATATAATCGAGCTGACTGTCAGAAGAATAAAAGTCAGATGACGGGACCAGTTTTCAGGATAGAGAA
>JAOUOA010000483.1 GCA_029880625.1 Spirochaetia bacterium | reverse complement strand
CAGCATTCCTCTGTAGATTTCTATAAATGAATCGCTCATTTTTTAGCAATTTCCCCTGATAAATTAATAATAATAGGATTCAAAGATTTTTGTCCATAGAAAAATTTAATAAAAAACCATAAAGAAAATTTAAATAAATCTTCGATTTCTTTGAATTCACAGGAAGATCCCAGCAGAAACATGAGAAAAAAAATTTCTGCGTCTTGCATTTCATCATAATAAATCCAGAAATCAATTGATCGGAAGGCAGTTTCTGAAAAATATGTCCATGTGTCTTTAAAAATTGGATATTTCGGAAGTCCTGAAATTTCAGCAAAACTACTGGATGAACTTCTCAATCAGGGAATTTCAGTAGAATTTATTGTCAGCAATGCAGATAAGGCCAGGGGAAGATCAAAAAAACTTCTTCCCACAGAAGTTTCAGAAATTGCATTAAAAAGAAACATTCCTCTGTACCGCTTCAACTCATTGAAAAATTCTGATGCAGAAACAGTCTTAATAAAACACAGCTGTGATCTTTATTTCATTTTTGCTTATGGAAAAATTCTCCCGGAAAATATTTATCAAATTCCGGCACTGGGTTCTGTAAACCTACATGCATCTCTTTTACCTCTACTACGAGGAGCTTCCCCAATCCAATCCTCCCTTTTGCATGGTTTTGAGAAAACCGGCTGGACCCTGCAGATGATCTCCGCTGAATTGGATGCAGGAGAAATTCTATTAACAAATGAAGTGCAGATTGATCCTGATGAAACAGCAGAAGAACTGAAAGAAAAACTTTTGCCTGAAGGCATCAATTTAACTCTTGAACTTTTCAGCAATTTTAAAAAATATTATGAAAACAGAAAAAAACAGGATCATCAAAAAGCGACTTTCTGTTCAAAAATAAATAAAGAAATGTCAGTAATCGACTGGAGCAAAACTTCTCTGGAAATTCATAATTTAATCAGAGCATTCAACCCGTCTCCAGTTGCAAGAACCCAATTTCGTGGTAAAACTGTTAAAATTTATAGAAGCAGAACAGAGGATGAAATTTCTCAAGAGACAGAAAAACTATTGATGAAAGCACCCCCCGGCCGCTCTCTGGTCTTATCAGAAGGCAAAAAACGAAAATTATATATTAAAACAGGAAAAGGCATTCTTGAAATCCTTCAATTACAGCCGGAAAATAAAAAAATGATGGATGCATCGTCTTTTATCAACGGTTATCGCCTGGAAAACGAAGAATCCTTTGGGATATTATGAATTCAGAAGAACCAGCCAATCAGTTTCGATTTTTTAAAAATATTGCGAGGCTTGCAGTTTATGCATCAGTTGCTCTTTCAACGTTTGTTATTTTTACACTACTGATCCTTTCTATCGGAAGTTCAGGCGGTTCAAAAATCGTCATGCAGGATTTAACAGGAAAATATTTTACCGATGTTCATAATGATCTGGTGCAGTCCCAAATCCGGATTCAGCTTATTCAGAAAAATTATCCTGACCAGCTTCCCGGAATTATTCTTTATCAGAGCGTACCTGCAGGCAGTATTATCTCTTCCAGAGAAAAATTGTATTTAACTGTCAATCAGCCTGTTCCCATTCTCACCATGCCTTCGCTGGTTGGATCTTCTCTTTCTTCAGCGAAAGCTTCACTTGAAAGAATTCCTTCATCAACCAATCAGATCTATTCTCTTGAAATTGGAATGATATCCAGAGTTCCTTCAGGCGAATTTCCTCCCAATACAGTTTTGGCGCAATTTCCTCCGGCAAAAACATCTATTACTCATTATGACAAAGCATATCTGCTTGTTACTGCTTCTGAAGAGGATGCCAATCAGGTTAGCGATATTTCCATGCTGAAAGGCCAGAATATAAAAATAGCTTCGGAAATGCTTTCCCGCCTCAATCTTGATTACCGGCTGGAACTTTTTGAAAAAGAGCAGGGCACTGAAAATGGTGAAATAAAAGATGTGATTCGCGGAAATGATGAATTCATAAAACTTCAGGTCTATTTTACCAAACAGAAATACCGCTATAGAAACGGCTATGAAAGAATTTCTTTGGAACTTGATGGTCAGGGACGATGTGAGGTGATTCAGACTCCCCAGATCACTGAGGAAAGAGAACATGTCTATGTAACAAGAAAACATAAAGAAAGCGAGCCTGTAGATCTGCTGTTTTTCAGGGAAGGGGCCACACGTTTTGAAGTTTATTGCGGTGATGAAATGATCTTTAATAAAATGTATGTTCCAGACAATCTGGGTTGAATTAACGGATTCTTATTTATATTATAAAAAGATCTTTAATATTTCTTGACATACTTTATGTCTTAAAAAAAATGACTTTGTGGTAAAAATCAGATTACAAAGATACGGAACTAAAAAACGTCCTTTTTACAGGGTTGTTGCAGCGGATGTCAGAAGCCCCAGAGATGGTAAATTCATTGAACAGCTTGGATATTTCGATCCTATTAAACATACAGATCAAGTAAATCTCAAAGAAGAAAGAGTAAAATTTTGGCTTAAAAACGGCGCCAGACCTACAGATACTGTATCCGGTATCCTGAAAAAAAACGGTATCCTTTCAGCCTGAGGTAATCCATGTCCAGTGTAGACTTACTTGAATATGTTGTGGAAAATCTTGTCAAAGATAAAGATTCAGTAAATATCTCTGAAATTCCAGGCAATGAAGAATCAATCCTTGAAATCCGCGTTTCAGAAGATGATATCGGTAAGATCATCGGAAAAAACGGAAGTGTTGCTCGTTCTCTTCGAACAGTAGTTTCAGCCATTGGATTAAAAGAAGAAAAGAATTATACACTCGAAATCATTGACTGATCCAGATCAATTTATTGCAGCCGCACGGATTACATCCCTAGATCAAAATAAAAAAGTCCTGAATTGTACATATGGGGGAGATTCACTTAAAATCCTACAGCCTCCTTTTGAATGTAGCTTATTTATATTAAAAAATAAGCCTCTGTCATCAACTGAAGTTATAAAACCTGCAATAGAAGGTATTTCAAAAATTCCAGGAACATTTCTAAACATTACCGTTACATCTATC
>JAOUOA010000482.1 GCA_029880625.1 Spirochaetia bacterium | reverse complement strand
TCTGGTATTGAATAAGACTGCGTCGGCTTCGTTAGGTTTAACGGTTTCATCCTGCAGAATTACAGTTGCTTTGATTTTTGCTCTTCGGAAAAACCTGTCAGGAATACCGTGTCCTGCTTTTAGATGACCGTTGCCTGCGACAAGAACAACGGTATGGTCCTGATTTTTCAGAAAAGAACGATAGAGATTCTCAGCCATTGTTTCATCCCAGAGAATCTGAGCAGTATAAAAGTTTTCAAACTTCATAGCGCCGTTAAAATTATGGCGTTCAAATACTTCTTTCAGTCGCTGTCTGTATTCATTATTTGACAGATCCATGCCGGATGGGATCAGTTTTTTTTCTTCTTCGCTGAGAGACTCAACTCCTGTTCGCGCAACTTTTTTTACCAAATCCGGCCTTTGATTGACGGCAATAATTTTAACCTTTTTTTGGTGTACGAATTTCATAATTTCTCTGTACAGTCTGTAATCATACCCCCAGACTTTAAAATATTCGCTGCGCAAGAGGAATTCTTTCTCGGTAATTTTTCCGCTTGTATATAAATCGAGAATTTCCTGCGTATCAACAGGAAACATTTCCATCCCCAGTATCATTTTGCCTTTTTTCTTAGAATAAATTTTTTTGATCAATTCAAGCTGATTCTCATGATGCTTAAGAATATTGTGCTGTTCTCCAATCAGTATAATTTTACCGCTGTAGTATTCTGCCGGAAGATCTTCCGCAGGACCTGCCCATGGAATGAGATCATCCGCTGCGCCACCGGGATGATAAGCAATGCCGCTCTGGGTTTTATAGAGCGTTTTAATCTGCGGCATTCCCTGATTTTCAAAAACGACATCGGAATATTTCCCGTAATGTCTTGCACGGCGAAGATCCGTTACAAGATTCTCCTTCGAATCTGCATGAATATATGCAAAATATTTTCCGGGAGCAAGAGGATTGTTTCTTACAAAAAAAGCGCTTCCCTTATATTCATAACGGGGAAGATCCAGGAGTCTGTAAAGAAAAGGATTTTTATAATCAAGCACAATGCAGTTTTCTTTTAAATGAGACGATTGCACCTTTTCCGGATCGATGATCTCAGCGCCGGGGAAAGTATCAAAAACAACCTGATATGTTTCTTTTCTATCTTCCTGCGCAATAATATAAAGCTTACGTGAAGAAAACATATCAGCAATCCGCATGGGAATTTCTTTGCCGTATAATTTCCTTGGGATGTGGTAACCCTCATCAATGGTGATCCGGTGCGGAGAATGCTTCAAATACACTGAAAATCTTTCTGAACGCCTGGTAACAAGAAAACGGTACTCCGTTCTGCCATTTTCACCGTAAAAAGAAAGATAAACCGGAAACGAATATATATTTTTTGATTCCTGGTTTAAAACAAATGAGACTCTGTACCCTTTTTCATATGGAACCGTTCGAATTCGGTCAAGACGAACCTCTGCGGTTCCTTCTGAATCAATCCAGCTTTTAAAAAACCGGTCCAGATTCATTTCAGCCGTTTTTTCAAATGAATTTTTTATATCTGTATAGGAAACCTTACGAAAGGACTTTGTTTTGATTAAATGACGCAAAGCTTCCAAAAATTTTTTTTCTCCCGTAAGGTTCTTGAGCATATGAAAGAAAAGCGAAACCTTTCCGTATCCGATAGCCCGGTCCGCATCCGATTTACGGTAAATAAAATGCGACGGCGAGTAATCGGAAGAAGAATCGACATAGGTCTGATAGTCAAGGAGCTGATTTTTTCTGTAGGCATTGCCTCTCTTTTCCATATCTTCATAGAAATGATCAGAGAGATAGGTGGTCAGGCCTTCGCTCCAGTTCCCTTCGCTTTCATCGACATAAAGTGAATTTCCAAACCATTGATGAAGGATTTCATGCCCCAGAGAAGTATCAGGAATAAAGGGGAGACGGATGACTTTAGAGCCGATCAGAGTATACGTCGGCATAGAATATCCCGTGGGAAGAAAATTTTCCACAATGGCAAAGCGTTTGAAGGGATAACGACCGAACATATCTTCGTATAGTTTTATAAACTGAACCGCATTCTGCAGATATGTTTCCATAAGATCCTTATTTTCACTTTTAAAATAAGCCGAAATTTCAATATCACGCAATTGAACAGAACGAAAAATAAAATCAGGAGATGCGGCCAGCGTTGCTTTTTCCATTGGCCGGTTCAAACTGAAGAAAAATAACTTTCGGTTTTCTTTTTGCTCAATGCGAATTTGATCGGCTTCAGAAACTGCGGAAAAATTTTCAGGGAAATCCGCCTGCATACTGTAGCGGCATAGATCTTCGGGGGCAGGATACCAGATCCCGGAAAGAGAAACTCCTCTTTTTGAAATCTCATCTTCTGCGCTGTAGGGAAGATCAGAGCCTGGAAAGAAACCTTGAAAAGAAATCTCAATGCTTCCGGAAAGATTCTGAATTACAATTTTAGAGTTTTCAGTAAACTGAATTCCGGTCTGGGTTTTTAATTCGGCTGCATTGGTGATTTGAAGACTGCCGGTATGAAAAGAAATGGCGCCGGAATTTTGAGGGATATATTTCAATACCCCCGATACAGAATTTTTTTCAGGATTGATTGTTACGCTTAAATCGCATTGGTCCTCTGCAGAAATCAGCGCAGGGAAAAAAAGTAATATCAGAACTGCTGGAAGTGCATATATTTTCATTCTGACAAAATGATTTTATTCGGCTGATATGACAAGACGAAATCCGGCGCTTCTGTCTTTTCGTAATGTAGGGAAACCTCCGTAATCCCTTGTATCTGATCTTGCAGCAGTTTTATTCTGATAGTAAGATCCTCCACGGATGACCTTAAACTGTCTTCCGCTGAGTTCTGGTTTTTTAAAATGATGGCCGGGATAGGGCTCATACCAGCTGTCTGTCCATTCACGGGCATTTCCGCACAATCCGTAAATTCCGTAAGGACTTCTGTCTCTCATGTTGGTGACAGGTAACGTATGACCGATACCGCTCTCCAGAGTATTGCATAAAGAAGAATCATAGTCTTTGCCCACAGGATAGATCTGAGGCGAATTTT
>JAOUOA010000481.1 GCA_029880625.1 Spirochaetia bacterium | reverse complement strand
TAAATTTTAGCAATCGGAATCATAATTTTTGTTTACATTATAATGATATTGTGCTAAAAGCATGATATGAAAATCCCGAGCATTTATGAACTCAAACCTGCTTTTCAGAACCTTCTAAGGCCGATTGCTCGGTTTCTGGTTAAAATTCATATTTCAGCCAACCAGGTTACGGTTTCCGCTGTAATTCTATCTATAATAACAGGCGCTGTAATCTATTTTTTTCAAGAAAACAATTTCATTTTTTTTATATTGCCGGCTGTTTTTTTTATACGCATGGGACTGAACGCTATTGACGGAATGCTTGCCCGTGAATTCAATATGAAATCCAATCTGGGGGCCGTCTTAAATGAACTGGGCGATGTGATTTCCGATACGGCTCTTTTTCTTCCGTTTGCATTTATATTTTCCGACGGTAGTGCGCATCTGGTGATACTATTTATTATTCTCGCCATCCTTTCTGAAATGACAGGGGTCATTGCTGTACAGATTGGAGCTTCCCGAAGGTATGACGGACCTATGGGAAAAAGCGATAGGGTTTTTGTTGTGGGGACGCTTGCTTTTTTTATGGGTTTTGGTATTCGCAGTTTCCCCTGGTTTTCTGCTCTGGTATTTTATTTGTTTCTTTTCCTTATTGTTCTTTTAATTTTTACAATTTTCAACAGAATAAAATCTTCTCTTAAAGAGGCGGGCGCATGATTCCCTTTGATCTCAATCAAATCTTATCTCAGATTACCATTCCGCAAACTGTACTTTATTCCCTTTCGGGAATTTTTATAATATTAATTGCAGCGACAGGCATTATCGCTTTGTTAAAAATGCTGAAGCCCGGAGGAGATGTTTCTGAATTAATAAGCAGGGTCCAGTCCTGGTGGGTGATGGTTTTTATTTTTACTGCCGCCCTTGTTATCAGCAAAGCAATTTCCATCATCTTTTTTGCTTTTCTCAGTTTTCTTGCATTAAAAGAATATTTTTCAATTATCCCTACGCGAAGAACTGACAGAGGGGTTTTATTCTGGGCCTATCTGACCATCCCCGTTCAGTATTACTGGATCTATCAGGAATGGTACGGGATGTTTATCATTTTCATCCCTGTCTATGCCTTTTTGTTTCTGCCCATGCGTATGCTTTTAACCGGGGAAACAAAAGATTTTTTAAGATCTGCGGGAATTCTTCACTGGGGCGTCATGACGGCTGTTTTCAGCATCGGGCATCTCGGTTATCTGTTGATTCTGCCGTCTGACAATAATCCGGCAGCAGGCGGAGCCGGTCTGGTTCTGTACCTTGTATTTTTAACACAATTTAATGATGTTCTTCAGTTTGTCTGGGGAAAGATGCTCGGCAGACATAAAATTGTTCCAGCAATCAGCCCCAAAAAAACATGGGAGGGATTTCTGGGCGGCGTACTGACCACAACATTGCTTGCATATTTTATACACAGTTATCTTACTCCATTTAATGTTAAAGAAGCTTTATTTTCCGGATTTTTTATCGCAGCAGGCGGATTTGTGGGCGATATCATTATATCGGCCATAAAACGGGATCTTGGGATTAAAGATTCCGGCAGTATTCTGCCCGGTCATGGAGGAATTCTGGATCGAATTGACAGTTTGTTTTTTACAACTCCGTTATTTTTTCATTTTACATATTATTTGTATTATTAAGAGGATCTTTAAAAAATACAGAGCATAAGCAGCATTAAATTAAAAATATTTAATGTTTGACATTTAATATGGCATAATTTTAGTAAATTTGTTTTGATTCGATTCATATTTCAGTTAAGGTTTTCTTTAATTATTTTAACTCTGTTTTGTCTGCTCAATTCCGGAAAAATTTATAGCATTGGTTTTTACAGCAGTTCTTTCAATGTACCGACAGGTTCTATGGGAGGTATGGCGACAGCACTTGGGGGATATCCCTTAGATGTAGCCATCAATCCTGCCAATCTTACCGTTCATCAAAAAAAATCATACGAAATTGGAGTCTTTTTTCCCTATCTTCGAATTCATTATCAGGATTCGATGAATGACCAGAACCCTGAGTATGCATATACGAACAGTGTTCGAACAAAAACGCCGGTTTCTCTGCCTCATTTTGGCTTGTCAATTCCTCTCAGCAAAAAGCTGTATTTCGGATCTTCTCTTTATCCTCTGGGAGGTGCGGGTCTGGAAATGAAAGGAATTAAAAGACTGGTCCCCAATGGAGATTCTATGAATCAATGGGCTGGAGTGAATCTTCCTTTAACAGGCAGTCTGAAACAGATTACCGAAAGCATTTTTGCCCGTTTTTTCGTTTTTAAATTTACAAATGCCCTTGCCTGGAAGATCGGCCGTTTAAGCATCGGCGCTGGAATCGAAGCTAATTATGCGAACCAGTATACACGATATGAATACAGAGATCTTTCCGGAAAGTTTTTAATTCCCGGAAAAGGATTTGAATATCGGAGCAGCCATGCTTTTTCTCCAGGATTTATCGGCGGGATAACTTTTCGTTTTACAGAAAATTTCAGGGCTGCTTATAGTTATCAGGCGCGAGGAAGTCTTCCTCTGAACGGCAGAGTTCGTTTCAATCTTGACAGACCCGATTGGTTTTATCTTCAGTCCGGATCTTCCTATAAATTTAAACTTCCGGAAAGACATACAATTGGAATTGCGTATTTAAAAAATGCATGGACCTTTGTTCTGGATGCCGCCTACCTTAATTTTTCAACAACGAATTCAACGGTTAAGCAAATTCTTGAATTTCCGCTTCTTGAAACCCCTCTGGGATATACCAACCAAATGAATTCGAATCTAAGAGCAAAAGATTCGTTGGCAGCGGGAACCGGTTTTGCATACAAACCTGAAAACATTGCCTACAGAATGGGGTTTTCCTATTCAACAGTAATTGCAGGAGAAGACGGAATCGCTCCGGTTTATGCGGGACTTCTCCACAGTAAAATATTTATGGCAGGACTGGGGATTGAAATTAAGAATTTTGAAATTAATATTGCCTACAACCATCTTTTTCTTGAAAGAGTGAAGGGAAATGATCTTTCAGACTGGGATCTGTCCCATGCAATGTT
>JAOUOA010000479.1 GCA_029880625.1 Spirochaetia bacterium | reverse complement strand
CGAGGATATTTTTAATTGTTTTGATGCTGACATCGTGGCTGTGTCCGTAACAGACAATGTCCCACTTGCCGGTAAGAGCCATCCCTTCAGCGTAATGCGGGTAATGAACAACAAAAATCTTTTTCCCTCCAAGTTCGATGGTTGCATCGTGTCCGTAAAAATTGATCTGATTTTCAGGTTTTGCCGTAAGACGGTACATGGCGTTAAGATCGCCCGTATTATTTCCGCAGATGACGTGGACAGGAACTGCATATTCAACAAGAACCACGAGCGTACTGGGAGCGACAACATCTCCAGCATGGATAATGGCTTCTGCTCCTCTTTTATGAGCATCGGCGCCAGCTTTTTTCAGCAATTCGCGGTTATCATGGCTGTCTGAAAGGATACAGATTTTCATAAGTTTCTTATCCGGCAATGTGGAGAGAGCTCTTCTGGATTCAATTGATTTTTATGAATTTCAAGAAATTTTTAAAAATTGAAAATTCTGAAAACCGAGTGATCTGAAGATTGTATCAAACAATGACTGCTTCAAAAATCTGCAGCAGAAGTTTTTATTTTATTAAGTTCAGAAGCCTGGGGATTTAAGATCTTGCCTTAAAATAAGGTTCATCGGTTGTCAATTAAATAGATTTTAATGCATATTCTTGCATTCATAATAAACTTTTTCAGTTTCTACAAAATTTTAACTTGCTGATTCAATGATTGATGCTAAAGATATTCTAAAAATGAGAAAAATAAAAATCAGGAAGGGGTTAAATGAATCCTTATGACATGAATTCAAGACGGATCTTTACGCTGAATTTCAAATTAAAAAAAAACTTACAACTCCAGTGAAGCGAGTTTGGATCCAGTTGTCTGATATTCATTTTTCAAAAATTTTTTTCTTAAATTTGAATGATCTGTGTACCGTTAAAAATTGGGAATACTTTGATCTGTAGAATTTCTGAATCCTAAAAACCAGGGCGGTTTACTGTAAATCATTTATGATACTGAAAAATAGACGAGACAAGCTCAATCAATTTATTCCTTTTCTGGGAACCATTGCCGGGACATTCCTGCTTGTTCTGTTTCTTGATCCCATACCGCAGGATCAGGATTACCATAATTTTGCAGACCGGCGCACATTTTTCGGAATTCCAAATTTTTTTGATGTTGTTTCAAATCTTCCTTTTTTCTTTGCGGGAGGGTACGGATTTTATATGTCTGCAAAGAAAACGTCCCATTGGATTCAGCCTGCATGGAATTTCTGCTTCATCGGCGTTGCCATGATTGCATTTGGATCTGCCTATTACCATTTCAACCCGGACAATACAGCTCTAATCTGGGACCGGCTTCCGATGGCAGTCGGCTTTATGGGGCTTTTTTCAGCTCTAATTGGCGAAAACATTAATCTAAAGCTGGGGAGGCATCTTCTGCTTCCATCGCTTGCAGCCGGACTGCTCAGTATCGTTTACTGGCAGATGCATGATGATCTTCGCTTTTATATCTGGGTTCAGGGGATTCCTTTACTGCTGATTCTTGTTTCGGCTTTCTTTTTTAAAAGTCATTATTCGCACCGGCAGTATTTGATTTATGGACTCATGCTGTATATTCTTGCAAAACTATTTGAATTATTCGACAGAGAAATTTATGAATGGTTTTCAAGTACGGCAGGCGGTCATTCCTTAAAGCATCTTTCGTCAGCAGCGGCAGTATTTATCCTTGCTGAAATGATCCGTATCAGAAAGGAGCATGGTTCCGGGTCAACAGGAGAGGAAAAGATTGAAAACTGAAAAAAAATATCCGAAAGGATTCGGAGCATTTATTTTAACGGAAAGCCTCGGCGCATGGAATGATAACTATTTTAAAATGCTGATCCAGCTTTATGCGGTCACGCTTCTTGCGCTTCCTGATAAAGAAGTATTGATTTCAAAAGCAGTCCTCGTATTTACTGTTCCTTTTGTAATTTTCGGACCCTGGGCAGGTTTTTTTGCGGACCGTTATTCTAAAACAAGGGTAATGCAGGTAGTAAAGGTCTTTGAAATTCTGATCATGGCTGCAGGAGTCTATGCTTTTTATGCGGAAAGCATAAACCTTCTCATTTTTATATTGTTTCTAATGGCGGCCCAGAGCGCATTTTTTTCTCCTGCAAAGTCCGGTTTTATTCCGGAAAGCTGCAGTGAAGAGATGATTACCGGCGCAAACGGCATTATGGGAATGACGACATTTGTTTCCATTATTATAGGAACCGCTGCAGGGGGAATCCTTCTGGTTCTTCTGGATAACCAGACTTTAACTGCATCTGTGATTGCTGTTTTGATTGCAGCTTTTGGATTTATTTCGTCGCTATGGATTACGCCCACCCGGCCTTCTGGAAGTTCCGCAAAATTTCCCTATAATTTTGTTTGGGGTATCATAAAAGATCTGACGTATATTGCGAAGAATAAGTGGCTGTTCCTTGCTGCGCTTGCCAATTCTTATTTCTGGCTTCTGGCGCTTGTTTTTCAGACCAATATTATGGTTTATGCATCAGAACATTTGGGACTTTCCATGAAGGAAAATCATTTAATTTCACTTCTGCCTGCATCCATGGGAATTGGAATTGCTTCAGGAGCGCTTCTTGCTTCGCGCTGGTCCGGCCGAAAAGTTGAAATCGGACTGGTTCCCCTCGGGGGGATGGGACTGACTCTTACGGGAATTTTTCTTTTTTTCAGCAGCAGTTCTTATGCGTTGACGATGACAGTGCTGATTCTGGGAGGAATTGCAGGCGGTCTGTTTATCATTCCTCTGAATTCATTTCTTCAATTTGATGCAGGCGATCAGGAAAAAGGACGGATCCTTTCTACAACTGGGATCTTAAACGGTATTTTTCTTGTCATCGGTTCTTTCCTCTATCATCTGCTTGCTGTGGTGATGCAGTTTTCCCCTGCAGAGATCGCTTTTACGATGGGGATTCTTACGTTTCTGGTTACAGTGTATATCTGCTATATGGTTCCGGAGTATCTCCTGCGGTTTATCGCCTGGCTTTTAACCAATACTTTCTATAAAATCACAATTAAAGGAATAGAAAATATTCCTTTTCAGGGAGGAGCTCTTCTT
>JAOUOA010000478.1 GCA_029880625.1 Spirochaetia bacterium | reverse complement strand
CACCATGTATGGCACAGAAAAGAAGAAGTATTTTTACGGATTGCAGATCTGCTGAAACCGGGGGGCCGTGCAGTGATCTGGGAACCGAGATGGCCGGACAGCATGAAAGAACTGAAGGATCCTTCAAAAAGCGGAATGGCTTTCCAGAATTTATCCGAACATGCCCAGGGAAATTATTTTTTAACTCCTGCAAAAATTGAAAAAGAATTTCAAAACGTTCATCTGACTGCACAAACTTTACTTTTCGTAAACGGCAATGAAGCTGTAACCATCGGCACCAAATCATGAAAGATCTTTTAAATACAGCTATCGATGCTGCAAAAGAAGCGGGTGATTTTCTTTATGAAAATTTCGGGAAACATGCCAGCATTGAATCAAAATCCGAAAAAAATCTTGTCACCAATCTGGACAAAGAAGCTGAAGAAATGATCATCAGAAAGATCACCGCTGCCTTCCCGGGTCATTCACTCCTTGGCGAAGAATCCGGCGAATCATCCACAGACAGCGATTACATGTGGATTATTGATCCGCTTGACGGCACACATAACTTCATAAGAGGAATCGACGTTTACGGAGTTTCAATTGGAATCACTTACAAACAGCAGTTCGCCGGAGGCGTCATCTACATGCCGGTTTCAAATGAAATGTATTCTGCAGAAAAAGGCTCCGGATCTTTTAAAAACGGAAAAAAAATTTCTGTTTCCTCCATTACGGATGTCTCAAAATGCTCGCTGAGCTATGATTCCACCATCCGTGAAAATCCGGAAATGATACTGGGAATCTTAAAGCATCTTTCTAAAGAAGTTTTTAACATTCGCATGACGGGATCATCCGTCAGGCTTTTATCCTATATTGCTGAAGGTATTTTTGACATATCCGTTGAATTTTGCGACAGCGCCTGGGATTTTGCCGCCGGCGCTGTTTTAATTCAGGAAGCTGGCGGCGTCATTACTGCGCTTGACGGATCTCCCCTGAGATACAAAAGCCGCGGGTATCTTGCAGCGAATCCTGAAATCCATCCGCGTATCAGAGATATTCTAACACCTTATTTGGCGGTAAAATGAATCTGATTTCTGCAGATCAAATATCCAAAAGCACATCGGATAAAAATCTATTCTTAAATATTTCATTTGGAATTAATGACGGCGATAAAACGGCACTGATCGGCATTAACGGTTCCGGAAAATCCACTCTTCTGAAGATTATCTGTAAAATGGAAGAGCCGGACAGCGGCACAGTAACTCTGAATAACAGCCTCAGGATGAAATTTGTAGAACAGAGCCCGCACTTCGATCAAGACCTGACCATCGAGGAGACTGTCATTTCCTTATGCGAAACTTCACCGGATCGCGAAAACCGTATCAGAAAAATACAGGCAGTTCTGGATGAACTCAACGCAGGAGATCTGTCGCAAATAATAAGGAATCTGTCCGGCGGAAACCGGAAAAAAATTGCAATTGCAGATGCGTTTTCCAGCGACACGGATCTTCTGGTTCTCGATGAACCCACAAACCATCTGGATCTATCCACCATCGTCTGGATGGAAAAGAAGCTGAGACGCCGCTCGCAGGCAATCCTTCTTGTGACCCATGACCGGTATTTCCTTGAAAATGTTGTAAACTCCATATACGAACTCGATCACGAAACTCTGTACAGATACGAAGGAAATTACGACCGCTATCTGGAACAGAAAAATGAAAAGTATGAACTCATGAATGAAATGGAACAGAAAAAAATGCAGTTCCTTAAAAAAGAAATGGAATGGCTGAAGCGTCAGCCAAAAGCCCGTGGAACCAAACAGAAAGCAAGAACTGACAGAATCGAAGAAATTGCCGGAAGGAAAAAAATTTCTAATCCTGCCAGTCTGGAATTTTCCGTTTCAGGCAGAAGGCTGGGAAAAAGAATTCTCGAAATAAAAAATATCAGCAAATCCTTTTCCAATAAACTTCTTTTCGGCGGATTTTCTTATACATTTCGCGGACAGGAAAGAATCGGAATTGTCGGACCGAATGGAAGCGGAAAAAGCACGCTCTTAAACATCATCGCAGGGAAAATACTCTCCGATACGGGAGATGTGATTTCAGGCCTGAATACCCATATCGGTTATTTTGATCAGCTTGGGGAAAGCATGAATCAGGATGAAAAAACCCTGGATTTCATTAAGAATCATGCAGGTCAGAAAATCGCCATGCCGGACGGATCCGTATTAACAGCATCGCGAATGCTAGAAATGTTTAATTTTAATTCTCGCATGCAGAATATGCAGATCAAAAAACTTTCCGGAGGTGAAAAGCGAAGATTGAACCTTGTCTATATTCTTATGAAAAATCCCAACTTTTTAATTCTGGATGAACCCACAAATGATCTGGATCTTGCAACCCTGACGGTACTCGAAGATCTGATTGAACGCTTTCCCGGATGCGTACTGATTGTATCCCATGACAGGTACTTTATGGACAGAACTGTGGATTATTTATTTACTCTGAGTGACGACGGTAAAATTGAAGGATATCCCGGAAATTATTCAGACTATCTTTTTTACCGCGAAATTTCTGAAAATAAATCTGCTGAACCTGAAAGGAATATAAAGAAAAAGCAAAAAATAAACGAAAAAAACAAACTGAGTTTCAAAGAAAAACGGGAACTTGAAAACCTCGAAAATGAAATTGACTCTCTGGAAAAAGAGAAAGAAAGATTAATGAACATTCTTAACTCGGGTGATGGAAACCATGAAGTTCTAAGCGATTCTGGCATCCGCCATCAAGAAATTGAAACTCTTCTTGAAGAAAAACTCTTAAGATGGGAATTTCTCAGTTCATTTGAAAACTGACGATTTAACCGGTAAACTTTGTTCCGGAACAAATCCCCATCCAATCAATAAAATTCCTTCAGCCGGCATCAGGGAATTTTCTTTTCTTCTTTAACTTTACGAATCATATCCAGCATCAATGCATGCATATCGCTTTTCAATTCAGAAAGGGCAGACTCAAACTGCTCGGGATTTTCAGCCGTTTCCAGATATTTTTTTATGGATACCGGTTTACCGTAGTGAACATGCACTTTTTCATAAATCAGCCTTTGGT
>JAOUOA010000477.1 GCA_029880625.1 Spirochaetia bacterium | reverse complement strand
CAGCTACCCGGATGATCCGGACGCCAATTATCTTATGGGAAACACCCTGATGCTGAAACAAAAATTTTCTGAAGCGGAATCGCATTATAAAAAAAATATACAATCAGAAAAACCGTCTGAAGACTCCTATATAAATCTGGCCATCGCCTACCACCAAATGGGAAAAACGGATGATGCCTACAATACATTAAGCGGATACATTAAAAAATCCGGAACCCAAAATGCACTGGCTTATAAAAATGCCGGAATTCTTGCTGAGTCTCTTGATAAAACAACAGAAGCAAAAAAATATTACGGACGCTATCTTGAATTAAATCCAAACGGCGATGATACAGAAGCCGTTTCAAAATGGAGAGGAGAATTATGAAAATGAAATCAATTATTTCAGTCATCACAGCAGTATTTTTTATTTCGTTCCCATTATTTTCTGAAACTGCCGGAGTCACAACTTTTAAAACAAATGATACAGGCATTGATGCAAATATGATTTCAGAAAATTTTCAAAGCCATTTAATGAAGCAGAAAGCCGTCGTCATTCGAGACCGAAATGCAATTAAAAATGTTCTGGATCATCTTTCAGGATGCCAGAGCGGATTGGTTTCCTGCGAAGGATCTAATATAGACGATGCTGACCTCAAGCTCCTGGACATTCTTATTTTCGGGGAAGTTTCCAAGCATGAAAACGGTTTTCTTCTTACGGTAAGAGCTGTAAATGAAAAAACCTGGACTGTCCTTTTTACAAAAAGTGAAACAGGAAAAGATGCGGAAAAGCTTTCTCAAAAAATCAGCGGCGATCTTTCCACTTATTTTGAATCGGCGGCTCAAAAGGGATTTGAAAACAAAGGCGAGTCCGGCATGAAATACAGAATTGCAATTCACCGCATCATCAATGCCAATCAGGAAGCTCAAAAAGTCAATGTCGCTCCCGTACTCGATCAGGTTCTTCTCAACGCTTTTGGAAAATCTTCCAACTTTCAGGTCGTCGAAAATGCACGCACAGCAGATCTTCTCAATGAAAAAATGCTCGCCATGTCCGGACTTGTGCAGACAGACCGCACTCAATTTGAATCCAGAGGCATCACGCATTATCTTACCGGATCTTTAAGAGTATACGATGACGTTCGGGTATTCACCTACCAGATTATCAGCGTTAAAACAGGCATGCCTGCCGTATCTGATATGATTGAATGGACAGATGAAAACGAACTTCTGGAAGCAATGAATGAAGTTGCATCAATCAGCGAAGAACAGGTTTTCAAAGTGAACGGAAAGCTGGTCATAGAAAAGTGCGATATGGAAAATGTTAAAATTACCATTCAAAAATCCGAAGCGGGGTCTCTCCTTTCCGATGCGGGTTTCTGTCCTCTCATCATAGAAGACATTCCATCCGGAAAGTACATTCTCACCTTTAACCATCCTGAACGGGACAGTCTTACAAAAGAAATTGAAATTCTGGTACAGGAAACCACACGAATTGAAAAAATTGAAATGCCGCCTGTGGATCTTGCCGATTACAATGAAGGTTCAAAATACGAAATGAAAGGCGAATATCAAAAAGCAATTGAGTATTACGATAAATTTATTGAACGCTATCCTCATTATCATCTGGCGCTCTATGCAGCCTACAGAAAAGGCTTCATCACACAGATTTATCTGAAAAATTATTCTGAAGGCAGAACCATGCTTGAAGATCTTATTCGAAAAGATCCCTACAATGCAGATATCCGAACGGAAGCTTATTTTGGAATTGCACTCGGTCTCCAGGAAGAAGGCAATAAAGAAAAAAGTAAGGAGCTTCTGAAAATGCTGGTCAATGAATATCCGAACAGCACAGCAGCCTTTCAGGCAAGAGAATGTCTGGATCGGGGGTCCTGCAGCCTGTAAAATCATTATAAATCAACCGGCTTTAAATTTATATATGCGATTATATTCTAAATATTTTTCTGCAGGCACCATGCTTCTGATTTCTATTTCTGCCGTTCAGGCTGAGGATAAGCTGGGAAAGATATGGAATTACAATCCTTCTACAGGAGGCGTTACGGTCATTCCGCCTGTTCCCGGATATTTCAATATTGGCGATGTTCTCCATGTTTTCACAGAAGACGGAAAACCTATAGGCAAAATCCATGTAAACCGAAGTTTTCATACAAAGGTTGATGCTGTTTCAAAAGAAAAAAATCCAGATATTGACCGCAGTTCCATTGTTGTCAAACATCCAAAAGACTTTGCCAAATCCGATAAAAAAAGGCCTTCCATAATTTCGTACAGAGATATTGAAAACAGAGCAAGAGGATGGTCCGTAAAGGTTCAGTTTTCGGGTAAAACATGCAGTCCCGATGCAAAAACTCAGGCGCGAAAACTGGATTTTGCCAATGCCATCGGTTATCGCGAAACGGGAAACAACTACTACCGGCCTGTTAAATTAAGCAGTATTGAATCCTTTATGTATACCTGGGACGGGCAAAAACTTGCAGCAAAATCTTTGAAAATCAGTGGAAAAACAATTGAAACAGATGAAATTATCTCCTCATCGCCGCTTAAAATGATCAAGCCTCCCTCATCATGCAGAGATGAAATTCAGGATGTTTCCATTACTTTAAAAAAATCCGGCAGTCCACGAAAATCCCTCATCGATGTAATCCCGCTTGAAATTAAGATCGACAAGCCTTCTAAACTGAAGGGACATGATGCCTATATTATTAAAATCTTTTCAAATCAGAAATTTCTTGCTGATTACATCATTGATTACGAGATGATGAAGCGGGAAAATGTTTCCGGGAAAATCAATCTTCCTGTGTATTATTTTTCTCCAGGAATGAATCAAATTGAAGCGGTTCTTGTAGGCGCCAAAGCAGACGGTCGGCTGATCCGCGAAGACAGGACAGTTTCAAAAATCGGTAGCTCAACTTTAAACATCGAAGCCGGCAATTATAATCACTCTTTAGCCATTTCCGGAAAAGGAAAACGGCTCAAAATGGAAGTAAAATAATGAAGCCTGCATTGGTTATGACTCTTTTTATATTTTCCGTATCTCTTGCACCGCTTCAAGCCGAATCAGTTCTTGAATTTCGTTTTAATCAGTAT
>JAOUOA010000476.1 GCA_029880625.1 Spirochaetia bacterium | reverse complement strand
GGCGCCGCCGCTCTTACTGTCATGGGCGAAGTTGCATGGTATTGGCTTCCTGCTCTGATCGCAGGTTCTCTTCTGGGAGGATTTACCGGCGCTCACCTTGCCCTCCGCTACGGAAACATCTGGATCAAACGAATTTATGAAGCTGTCACATTAACGGTGGGAATGAAATTGATTGTCGGTTAAAAATCCTGATGATTTTCTTTTCCTGACACTGGAATTGGTAAAATACAATTGAGGCATGCAGAAGAATTCTGTATCAGAAATCAAAATCTTGCAGGAAATCAGAATGAATTCATTTTTTATTCTGATTATTTTTTTAAGAAAATAAAAAATCATCAGGCAAGAGCAATTTGATTTCTGCCCTTTTCCTTGGCTCTGTACATCAGGTCATCTGCCCGTTTCATAACGCTTTCTTCGTCATCAGCATCAATGAGTTCGGCAATTCCTACGCTGACAGTACAGGAATAACCTTTAAGAAAATCATCATCTGAAATCATTTTCATAAATCGCTTCATCATCAGTTCAGACTGCTTTTGGTCTGATTTAAGAATCAAAGCAAACTCTTCGCCTCCTGTTCTGAAAATCCTGTCATGAGCCCTGAAATTTTCTTTATACAAAGATGTCAGCGCAAGAAGAACACTGTCTCCTGTCTTATGGCCGAATCGGTCATTTATCTGTTTGAAATGATCGACATCAAAAAAGACAAGCGACATAGGTATTTGAGTTCTTCGAGAAGATTGTATGGCGATAGTGAGTTCCCTGTCGAAAAATCTACGGTTATGCACTCCGGTAAGAGGATCTGTGACGCTGATTTTTTTGATGTCTTCGACAGCAAGAAATCTTGTATACTCATGTAAAAGAGAAGTAATGATAACAAGAAGAAAAGCAAGAATCACAAAAAATATTTCCTTATTTGAAATCTGTCCTTCAAGCTGCAGCGCAAACCATGAAAAAGAAAAAAAGAAAACAATATTTGCTGCAAGGGAACGCTTGAATCCCAGGAGAAATACAGAAGACATGGGAAGCAGAAAATACCATTTCAGAGAAGCATAGGAATGATTTACATGAAGAGCATAGCTGATTAAAAAATATAGAATCAATAAAATCCCGGAACTGACAATGAGATAATTTTTAGAATACCAGAAATAAAGAATGCCTGCAGCAAGAAGTAGAACAGAACAAACTTCCAGTATTACAAGATAATGGAATCCAGCATTATAATCGAAGGGAATGAGAATGGAAAGCGAAAATATAGCAATCAGTGACCCGTAAGTAATCACATAATTTGAAATTTTTTCATGTTTCACTCTAAATTGTCCAAATTTTTTCAGGATTTTATCCTGAAAGTTTTTCAAACCTTAAATTCATTAATTCTATTCTTAAAAATTGATTCAGGATATATCTTACAATTTTTAACAACAAAAAACTACAGAAAGATTCTTAGAAAATAATTCAAAAGATCTAAAAATATGCAAATTATTATAGTTCACTAAAATTTTTCAGAAGATTTTAGTGAACTTCAGGCACTTTTCTAAAGCCATAAAAATTTTTTTCCCTTCAGAATGAAATCAATTATTGGCTTCTTAAACAGATTTTAGCTAAATCCATGAAAATCCGCTTTATAAAAAAATGATGCAAAATGAATCACAGTCTCCACTTTGACCTAAATTAGAGGTGAATAATGAGTTCTATTGAAGAGTTAAAAAATAATTTTAAGCTGCCCTCCGTTCAATTTGTTGAAGAAAATGGTATCATTCTAATCGATGTAAATAATCCATCCTGTACAGCCAGGATTTCAATGCAGGGAGCTCATCTGATGTTCTGGAAACCTTCCGATCAGGAAAAGCCTGTAATCTGGCTCTCTGAAGATGCAAAAATTGCCCCTGGAAAATCCATCCGCGGCGGCATTCCCGTCTGCTGGCCATGGTTCGGTCCCCATGAAAACAATGACTCATTTCCTGCTCACGGATTTGCTAGAACCGTGCCCTGGGAGCTTCTGACTGCAGATGAAGAAAACTCGGTCACAAGACTGAAATTCCGGCTGATAGACGATGAATCTTTTAAAAATCAGTGGCCCCACACCGTCATTCTGGATCTAACAATTTCTCTGGGAAATACTCTGCAGGTTGATCTTGCAACGACAAACTCAGGCCGCACTGACTTCGTCATAGGTGAAGCCCTTCATACATACCTTGAAATCGGCGACATCGAAAACATCAGCGTTGAAGGACTGGATAAAGCAGAATATATAGACAAAGTCGATCAGCATAGCAGGAAAAAAGAATCCGGTGAGATCCGTTTCGCTTCTGAAGTGGACCGGGTATACCTGAATACCACTTCAGAATGCAGTATTCTTGACAGCATCCTCAAACGAAAAATCCGCATCAGCAAATCCGGAAGCATGTCCACAGTCGTATGGACTCCCTGGCAGGAAAAAGCTGATAAAATGGGAGATATGGGAAAAGACAACGGATGGAAAAAGATGGTGTGCATCGAATCGGGCAATGCTCTTGATAACTGTAAAAAAATCGCACCCGGCGAAAGACATACTCTGACAGCCATTTATAAAGCGGAAAATATTTAATTCCCAACACGGTCTGAGAAACCTCAATGAATGAAACTCTTTCAATACTGGGAAAGGAGTCCCTGAATTCTCGCACGCCTTTCCAGTATCCGGAAAATAAAATATCCTGCAGTAAAATAAGCAGCAGAGATTAAAACCAAATGAAGATACGAAAAATCATGCATGGATGCAGGATTTTCAGTTAAAATGTTCTGAATTTTCAGCATTCCAACGCTTAATGGAAAATGATCGTAAAATAATGCGAAAAAACTCCCTTCGTCAAGAACCTCACGATTCTGCCAGAAGATTCCAAGAAAAGCAAAATTAATAATTTGAAAAAACATTCCAACCCGCTTGAAAAGAAGGGTAATCCCCGCAAAGAAATACGAGATTCCGAAAATTCCGAAAGCCATCACAATCAAAACAGGAACGGCTTCGAAACTGTTCTGCATTATAAATTTAAGATCGGAAAGGGTCAGCATGTAGGCCGAAAGTAGAAGAAAAAAACTCAGGATCTGACGCA
>JAOUOA010000475.1 GCA_029880625.1 Spirochaetia bacterium | reverse complement strand
GATGAAACTGCGTACCCACAAACCAGGGATGATTTTTAACTTCTACGATTTCAACGAGTTTATCATCCGGACTCATTCCGGAAAAAATCATTCCGCTTTTTTCCAGTGCTTCTTTATATCTCAAAGTAAATTCAAAACGATGTCTGTGACGTTCAGAAATTTTCGTAGCTCCATATTCCTTATGCGCTAAAGTATTTTCTTTAACAACAGAAGCATAAGCACCCAGGCGCATTGTACCGCCCATCTGTTCCAGACCATACTGTTCTTCCAGGAGTGAAATCACAGGATTTTCAGTTGTCGGTTCGAACTCTGTAGAGTTAGCATTGGTAAGACCGGTTTCATTTCTTGCAAATTCAATTACAGCGCACTGCATTCCCAGACAGATTCCAAAAAAGGGAACTTTTTTTGTTCGTGCATAATGAATTGCTTTAATTTTTCCTTCTACGCCTCGTGAACCGAATCCTCCCGGCACCAGGATTCCCTGAACATTGGTGAAAAATTTTGAAATATTCTGTGCATCTTCCAGATCTTCAGGATCAATTTTAACAAATTCAACATGTACCTGATTTGCGATTCCTCCATGAACAAGAGATTCATATACGGAGCGGTATGCATCCTGAAGTTTTATATATTTCCCTACGACTGCTATATGCACTGTTTTTTTTGGATTTCGCAAATTGTGTATAAGATCAGTCCATTTCTTGAAATTCAGTTTGCTTTTATCCAGTTTGAAGTGATCCAGAACAACGCCATCCAGATTTTCCTGACGGTACATTTCAGGAATTTCATAGATGCTTCCTTTTATATCCGTTGCAGAAATAATGGATTCATCCCGAACATTGCAGAAAAGCGCTAATTTTTCTTTTAAGTCGGAAGATAGCGGGGCTGTGGTGCGGCAGATTAAAACATCCGGCTGAATACCGTATGCAAGGAGTTCCTTTACACTGTGCTGAGTAGGTTTGGTTTTTGCTTCACCTGCAACGGTGATGGTCGGCACAAGTGTAAGATGAATAAAACAGACATCATCGCGTCCTTTTTCTCTCCTTACCTGACGGATCGCTTCCAGGAAAGGAACAGATTCAATGTCTCCGACAGTTCCGCCTATTTCAACAATTACAAAGTCAACTTCCTTTTCTCTGGTTAGATCAAAAATTCTTTTTTTAATTTCATTTGTAATATGAGGCACAACCTGAACAGTCCTGCCCAGATAATCTCCCCGTCTTTCACGTTGGATCACAGCATGATAAATCTGACCGGTGCTTACTGAGTTCGCTTTTGAAACCTTGAGTCCCGTTGTAAATCGTTCATAATACCCCAGGTCCAGATCTGTTTCTGCTCCGTCATCGGTTACATAAACTTCGCCGTGCTGGTAGGGGCTCATGGTTCCTGGATCGATATTTATATAAGGATCCATTTTCTGCAGAGCGACACTGAATCCTCGATTTTCAAGAAGACAGCCAAGGGCCGCAACAGTTACTCCTTTTCCGAGTGATGAACTCACACCGCCTGTGATAAATATATATTTAGTAGGCATTTTTCCTTCCTGTATTAAAATATAAATTCATAAATTATTTCTTAACCTGAAGCTTTTTTTATAATCGATGTCGTTGAAAATCCTTCTTCGAAGGGAAGAAGTACAATCCTGCTTCCAAATTGATCGAGAATCTTTTTTTCTGGAAGATCTTCAAGATTATAATCGCCCCCTTTGGTATGAATTTCAGGGTGAACTGCTTCTATAGTTTTTTCAGGTGTTTCTTCGCTGAAAATCGTAATGTAATCGACGCATTCAAGTCCTGCAAGTACAAAAGCCCTGTTCATTTCGGAATTCAGAGGTCTCCCGCTTCCTTTTAAATGTTCCACAGAAGAATCTGAATTTAGTCCCACAACAAGCAGGTCACCAAGATCCCTGGCCCGCGAAAGATAACTCACGTGACCCTTATGAAGAATATCAAAACATCCATTTGTGAATACAACGATTTTGTTTTTTCTTGTATTTTCAAGTTCACGGACCAGATCTTCTCTGTCTGTAAAGATTTTGTTTTGAATTGATAAATAACTGCTCATTTTTTATAAAACGTTCATCAAATCCTCAGAAGAAATTGTTGCCGCTCCTATTTTCCCTACGACAATTCCTGCTCCTGCATTGCTTAAATGTACAGCCTGCTCTCTTGTGGCTCCAGAAATCATGGCCAGTGTAAAAATTGAAATTACTGTATCGCCTGCTCCGGTTACATCAAAAACCTCTCTTGCTCTTGTGGGAAAATGTCTGCAGCTTTTTGTTTCCGATTCAATTAGGCTCATTCCTTTTTCGCCTCGCGTAATTAATGACATAGCAGAATTCAGCCTTTGATTGATTTCCATTCCAGCATTTTCAACTGATTCATCCGTCTCCAAACTGCGGCCGAGAAATCGACCCGCTTCATGATGGTTGGGTGTTAGAACATCTACCATTTTATAAGATTCAAAATGTGTTACCTGGGGATCCACTGCGACAAAGATTTGATTTTCTTTAGCGATTTTAACAGTTTCCTGAATCAAACGTGGAGTGACCACGCCCTTATCGTAATCAGATATGATAATTCCTCCGATCTGATCTTTATGTTTACTTAAAAAAGAAACAATTGAATCTTCAATTTCTTTACTCAGCGGTAACTTTTTTTCCCTGTCCAGTCTGCATACCTGCTGGTTTCCTGCCAGGATTCTAGTTTTAATTGTGGTGGGACGGTCCTCTGCTTCATATAGAAAAATATCCTTTTGGTTGAGACCGAGAGATACCATCATTCGGATCATATCCTTTCCAGGTTCATCGGCTCCCATGATTCCTGTTGCAAGAACTCTAGCTCCAAGGGATGTTACATTGCAGACTACATTTCCAGCTCCGCCTGGAACTCTTTTAGTCTGTACTTCCTGGACTACCGGAACAGGCGCTTCCGGTGAAATTCGATCAACCTTTCCAATAACATATTCATCGATCATAAAATCTCCGATGACAAGGATGGTTGAATTTTGAAATTGATTTATAACTTTTTTAATTTCTTCTGACATCTGACCGAAAGCATTTCTCCCTGGTCAATGGTTCAGGATGGCCCTATCTGTGAA
>JAOUOA010000039.1 GCA_029880625.1 Spirochaetia bacterium | reverse complement strand
ATTTGAAGTGATCCAATAATTCCGCTAACAATACTGTGTTCATCTGTTTGTTCTTGAATTTTAACCTGACCGTTAAGATAGGTCTTCGCTTTAGCAAGCAGTCCGAGCAGTCTTCTATTTTCGCTTTCCATATCCAGAATCACATCCAGAAGGCCCGTAATCCTGTTCATGGTACGAGATGAATTCAGAGGTTCTTGTATCAACCAGCGATCCTGATTTCTTCCGTTTTTCCCTGTAAAGCTGAATCTGTATTCTTTGCCGTTCGGCAGGTCGAAAGAAAAGGATTTCTGCATTTCACCGTGAGAGCCTTCAAAGACTTTCTTCATCGCATAAATGATTTTGCGAAGATTCGGCATATTCTGTTCAATTCGAAAATCGCGGAATTTTATTAAATCTTTGAAAACACTCTGCAGGAAGAGAATTCTGCCTTTGGAAAGAAGCTGAAAAACAGCAAATATAAAAACAGCCGGCCAGATAAAATTATTATAAAAAGTAATTTCATTATCCCCCTGGAAAATCGGCAGAATTCCCTGCGCTACAGTCAGAGCAGTAGTTGTAATGAGAGATACGATCAGAATATATTTATACTGGAACTGGATAAATTCATCGGAAACTCTTCTGTATGAAGAATACATGAAATAAATTCCATAAATGGATGTCAATGCCAGCGTTACAGCAAAATAGGGAAAAACCGTTTCGTATTTCGGTCTGTAGCCATTTTCGCCAATCAGAGCTGACTGAATCAATCCCATAAGAATCAGCGCTGTTAAAAAGATTAAATTGAAAGGAAAAATTAGATTCCTCTTTCTTTCCAGCTGATCAGGATCGGAAAATGCAAAGACAAAGTAAAGAAAAGAATGGATCATTAAATTCACACCGATCAGCTGAATTTCAACTATTAAATTTGAAACAGAATAGGATAGATCAAAAAGCCGTAATGTGATAATCCCGTTAAGCCAGACCAGATAGGAAAAAGAAAATGCGGTGAGGGATTTTCTGACATGTCCGGAATGCAGCGATAAGAAAAGACGAATTACCAGCGCCAGAGTGAGTAAATTCATTAAAACTGCAAAAATTACGTAAATATTTTTTTCAAATGTCATGGTTGAAATCTCTTCAGAGTTAATCTTCCTTTTAAGCCTGTTCCTGTAAGGCCGCCTACGGATACTCTGCTAATTTTATTCCCACGTTTTTCATACTCTATATTTTTTATATATTCAATAAAACAGTCATCTGAACAGAGATTTTTAGGACTCTGGTTCATTACAAGGGAAAGCAGCGCTAACATCACCTGATTGGCCAGGTTTTTTGCATGCCCTCCATTATGAAGAATATTATCAATTTCATAGCTGTAATATTCTTCATAATCTTCTATCTCTGCATAAGGTTCTCTGCCCCTTAGACGGGCAAGATTTAAATCTTCAATAATAAAAAGGACTCCTGAATCATGCAGATGATTTCTGACAAATGAAAAATCCTTCTGGCTGCTTCCATGAAGAATTCTTGCTAGAATATCTTCTCCGCCAACTGGCGTAACAACGCTATCCGGAGAAAGATTTGTTTCTCCGGCCAGAACCAGGTCCGTTCTTCCCTTAGAGATTCTTTGGAAGGATGTTCCCAGACTGTGCAGAATGCTGGTAACAGGAGAAGTATATACATATCCTGCCGTACCAAGCATATCTGATATCACTGCAGCTGCAGAATGATTGTAATTGTGAATTAAATCTTCCCGGTTTAATTCCAGAATTTTTTTAATCCCTCTTGAAACAAGACCGCTTCTGCCTCCGAAAATGATATCCGTTCTGGAAGAGTCGATATCAGTCAGAGAGGCATCGGCAATTGCCCTGTATGCAAGATATTCAACTTTTCTGACAGAGTGATCTGAAACTGCATTTTCTGTTTCTCTGACGGAAAACTCATTCTCTTTAAATATTTTTCCGGAAAGATCTTTTAAAAACGGCGATTGAAATTTTCCCTGACGAACAATCTGACCTTCATATGCGGAAGGTTCTCTGTGAAAAAGAGAAAATCCCGAAATAACTGCACGGGAAGAATGTTCCAATTTTTTCATAACAAAAGTAGCACCCATTGAAGTTGATCCATATCATTTCATAAGACGGGATATTTTATAATATGATTAAAATTTTTACAATAAATCGAAAAAGATCAAGAGTCAAAAAAAAGCGCAGGAAAAAAATAATGACAATATTTGTATTAATTTGGGAGTTACTGGAATCGAACCAGTGACCTCTTCCATGTCAAGGAAGCACTCTAACCAGCTGAGCTAAACCCCCGATATTTTAAATTTTTTTAAGAAAAGCTGACTGTCAATTCATTTCATCCCTGTGATTCTCTATATTTTCAATGCAGGCAAAAAATACCGAAAAATAAAATTACCATTATAAATGCCAGGCATTAAAAAACAGATAAATAAAAATATCAAATACTGGGTTCAAATATTAAATAAAATATATTTAATATCCTTCAGATCAGCTTCCTTTTCAACCTTAAAGTTCAACCGCATCATTTTTTCCAGTTCGCCTGTTGAGACAGGAGTCATCTCATGAATATAATCGGTCATTGAAGATTTAATATTTGTTCCTGAAGTCTTTTCTACTGGATTCTGTCTTTCATTATTTTCGCTTCTGTCCTTCAGTTTGTAATAACAAATGGTTTTGCCTTTTTCCGTTTTTTTTAATTTATCGATCAAAAGTCTATGACTTTCATCAAATCTGGAATAAAGTATTTTCCTTTCAAAATATTCAAAACCAACATGACTCATAAGCAAAGAATCTTCATAAATGCGATAATCTGATTCAACAGAGTTAAATTGACGCTGAACTCCGGCAAGCTGCTTTTGCACCCGACCTGCAAAGGCAAAACCAAGGTAGGTCATAAAAACACTGAACGTAACCAGAAAAATACTGAAATAAATAAAAAGTTTTTTTTTCAAACCGGATTTCAACTGAACAATTCTGAAAATTTTTGCAGAAAAAACGATCATGGGTAAAATTGCTGCAGCCAAATATCTCGGCCCCCAGCTCACAATGGAATCATTGGGAGCTGAGAATGATACCAGCAGCAAAAATATAATAGAAGAAAATAATATTATTTTATCCGTTTCATCCAGTTGAGAGTAAATTGATTTTCTGAATGATACGGAAATTACCAGAAGGAAAAGAGGCATATATCCAAAAAATCCAAGTTTAATAATACCAAAAAATAAAAGAGTTATAAACTGTTCCAGTTTCTGTGTCGATAAATATTCAATTTCGCTTCCGTAGTTAAAGGACCATCGAGGTCCCATCGTATTTCCGTATAAAATATAATTCATTAAAAAAAACAAAATCACCATTACAATAAAACCGGCGATAAAAAAAGAATATTTCCTTAATAATCCGAGGAGAGAATCTACATTTAAAAATGGAAATTTATTCTCTAAACTCAAGAAAAGAACTGCCGCTCCAAGGGAAAACGCCACAGGAATCGCTTCAAGACGCAAGAATACCCCCACACCGAACAGAGCGCCCGAAAGCAAAAAAGAAGCATTCCTGTTTCCACGGGGATTAAGAAATAGAGATAAAGCTGCAAACTGCAGCGCCATAAAAGGAATTACTTCACTGAAATCTACGCTGTAGAGTAAAAAGGGAGTAGAAAAATACAAAAAGAAGATCCATTTTTTTTCCAATCTCCAGTTTTGAATGAGAAAATATAAAATAAGACATGTGAAGACCAGGGAAATATATATAAGATATTTCATATTCACAACGAAGAGTAAAAGTGCTCCTATAAAAGCAAAAAAAACAGGAAAAGGACCGATGAATTTCCCCTTCATATTTATAAGATATCCTCCCGGAAAAAATTGATATTCAGGATCAAAATCCTCAGCCGGGTAATAAAACTGATCTGAAGATAATCCGCTTTTATACAGAGAATAAGATTGCAATAATTTTGTCATGCTGTCGCCCGTAAAGGCATGATCAAGATCAAGACGGGCGATTACAATCACGGGTATTAAAAATACTATTATGAAAAGTATTTTGTTAATATATTTCATCTCTATACATCTTCAGGTATATTCGCTTTGAATTTTTCTTATTGGTAATAAATACCAATAGAATTGGAATCAGCATCATATTTATAAATATTATTTTAAATAACTCTCGTCAATTCATTTTATGATTTCACAGAACCCATAGAATGATCAATCACAGCTGCAACAGATGCATCTCCCCAGACATTTACAGCAGTACGGCAGCGGTCCAGAAACCAGTCCACCGTCAAAAGGAAAACGATTCCCTCTGATGGAAGGTTTACCGCCTGCAGTACAAGAAGCATGGTAACAAGACCCGCTTCAGGAATGCCCGCCGCGCCGATAGCGGCAAGTGTTGCCGTCAAAAAAACAATAAACTGCTGAGTAAGGTCCAGCTCAATTCCTGCCATCTGGGCGATAAACATTGCTGCTGCGGCTTCATACAGAGCAGTTCCGTCCATATTGATGGTTGCCCCCAGAGGCAGAACAAATCCTGAGGTTTTACGAGAAATTTTTCCCGATCGTGTTGCGCAGTCCATGGTTACCGGCAGCGTTGCTGAACTGGAAGCCGTTGAAAAAGCTACAGCTACTGCGGGGAAAAGATCGGCCAGATACGTAAATGGATTTCGCCTGGCAAAAATACGAATCAGCAACGGCAGAACAATCAGAGAATGGATCAAAAGCCCGATAACTACATTCAGAACGTAAAAGCGAATCATCCAGAGATCCTGAAGAAAATTGTCAACACCTCCGGAATTTGCAATCTGACCCGCCACAAGTCCGAAAATCCCCAGAGGAGAGACAAAGAGGATCAAAAAAACAATTTTGATCATTACCTCTTCAACTCCAGAAAAAAAATCAACCAGGACTTTCCCTTTTTCGCCAATAGTTGTGAGGACGCCTCCAAAAAGAATCGAAAAGAATATAATCGATAGAATTCTCCCTTCAGTGAAAGCCGAAAAAATATTGGAAGGAACAATTCCAAGAATTACATTTAAAAAAGAATATCCGCCTTCGGGAAGTTTTCGTTCCGACATTGAAGGTGTTTCCGCAATTCCTTCTCCCGGCTGAATGATATTTGATAGAACAAGACCGATCGATACAGCTATCGCCATGGTTGTCATGTAAAAAAAGATAGTGCGGACTCCTGTTTTTCCCATCTTCCTTACGTCGCCAAGCCTGTACATTCCCATAATCAGCGATGATACAATCAGAGGGACGATCACCATTTTAAGAGCATTCATAAAAATAACTCCCATCCATGCCGCCGATCCGATGGATTCTTCAAAGATAAATCCGGCAAGAATACCAAAAATTACAGAAAGAAGGATCATGAAAGGCAGATATTTCTGCAGCAAATTCTTTAAGTTCATTCAACACCTGATGTTTTTTTATTTTTTTTTAAAGCATATACACCATAAAGGATCATAGCTAAAATTAAAAGCACGATAACTGCAGTATTATAAATCTTGATCCACCGCAATACATTTTCCCACTGGTTTCCCATGAAATAACCTGCTCCAACAAGGATCGCTCCCCATAAAAATGATCCTGCAGAAAATGAAATCACATAAAGCGTGAAATTCATACTGTGCACACCTGCAACAATACTGACAAAAAAGCGAACACCCGGAAAAAATCGTGAAAAAAGAACAAATTTTGCTCCGTATTTTTCAAACAGATTTCTTGATTTCACAAGAGATTCATGCGAAGCAAATCGGAATATTTTTTTATAAAAGCCATCTGAAGCGTGAATTTTTTTCTGAAGTTTTCTGGTACTTTGAAAAATCCTGCTCCCAAAGTAATACATGATAATTCCTCCTGCAGTATTGCCTGCAAGAGATGCGGAAAAAACCCCTGCAGCAGAAAGATTTCCCTCCGAAGCAAGAAATCCTGAAAAAACAATCAATGTATCGCTAGGCCAGGGCGGAAAAATATTTTCGATCATGGTGGAAAATCCAAAAAATATATATAACAAATAGGGAGGAATGCCGTTCAGATATTCAATTAAATCATATACAATCAGTGACAATGAATCCATGACTTTTGAAGCATCTATTTTATAATCAAAAGAATTCTCAAGTGATTATTTTATGTCTTTTTTTTTATTAAAAAATACTTTCAAAATGACCTGTTAATGAAAATCTGCTGAAACGGGTGGCGATTTGAAAGTAACAAGCAAAGGAAGATACGGCATTATAGCAATGATGGAGCTCTACCAGTCCTCCCGCCTGGTGAAAAACCGCGAAATTGCTGAAAAACACAACATTTCTGTAAAATATCTTGAACAGATTATCAATATTTTAAAAAAAAACCAGCTTGTAAAAAGTGCAAGAGGAGCTGACGGCGGATACACTCTTGCCCTTCCTGGAAATAAAATTACAATTTACCAAATTCTGGAAGCTCTCGAAGGAGATCTTTCTGTCATGGATAAATCAGATAAAAACTGGAATCAAAATGCTGATTGTTTCTGGCAGGAAATAGATAATCAAATCAAAGAATACCTGAAAATCTCACTTGAAGATTTTGTTAAAAAATGTAAACAGAACAGCGAAGAACTGATGTATTTTATATAAGCTTAATTCTGACTTATTTTTTCTTTTTAAATCGCTCAAACCACTTTTTGTTATCCTGATCCATATTCGACTTTGAAGAATCAGAGGTTTTGTCCGTTTTATCTACAGGCTTCTTTTTTGATGCAGAAACCTTTCTCTCTTTGCGGACTTTTTCTTTTCTATCAATGAGTTCAACAACACTCATTTTTGAACTGTCTGAAAGTCTTTCAGGAAGATGAATGATTCTGGTATATCCGCCGCTTCTTTCTTTGTAACGGGGTGCAATATCATCTAAAAGCTTAACCATGATGTCATGATTTCTTAGATGCCGAAGAAGCTGGCGCTTGTTATGAAGAACTCTCTCCGGCTTTACATCAGATGAAAGGTTATCTTTAGCTCTTGTAATAAGCTTTTCTGCGTATGACTTCAGAACCTTTCCTTTGGCACGTGTGGTGACCACCCTTTCATGTTCGAAGAGGCTGGTAACCATATTTTTCATCATGGCATTTCTGTGTGATGCAACACGATTGAGCTGTTTTACACTGTTTCTTTTTCTCATTACAATTTCACTCTCTTACTGTGAAGAAATCTCTCATACCGAATTCAAGATTCAGACCGGATAGCCGTTCCTTAATTTCATCCACACATTGTGAAGAATAATGCCTGGATTTCTGCAGCTCATCTTCATTTCGCTTAACAAGATCCGCCACGTGTTCAATTTCCAGACTCTTCAGAACGCTGAGAGCACGAACAGAAAGATCCAGCTCTTCAACATGTTTTTCCAGATTGTGCTTCAGAGTTTCTTCAATTTCACTGATTTCTTCTTCTTCAATCTCGGGTTCTTCTTCAAAATTTATAAATACAGTTAAATGCTCTTTCAAAATTTTTGCAGCCTGGGCAACTGCATCTTCTGGAGCAATGGATCCGTCAGTCCAGACTTCAAGAGTCAGCTTTTCATAGTCTGTTCTCTGGCCAACCCTTGTTTCTGAAATATCATAGTTTACTTTTGCGATAGGAGAAAACAGCGCATCAAGAGGAATGGTTCCAATATCGTCCACCCCTTTCTTCAGAACTTCTGCAGGAACATAACCCCGTCCTCTCTCAAATTGAATATCAAGAATCAGGTTTGCATCTTCATTTAAAGTTGCAATATGAAGTTCCGGGTTGAGAATCTGAATCGCTGAATCCACTGCAAGATCAGCCGCTTTAAAAACTCCAGCCCCTCTTTTTTCAACATGAATTACCTTGGGCTCATCTCTGGTTTCGCTTTCATATGTAGCCCGCACCTGTTTGAGATTAATCAGAAGCCTTGTTACATCTTCCACCACTCCGTCAATTGTTGAAAACTCATGAGCCACGCCTTCAATTTTAACTGCAGTAATCGCAGTTCCTTCAATAGAAGACATCAATGCACGTCTGAGAGAATTTCCAATTGTAACTCCGAAGCCTTTTTCGAAAGGTTCGGCTATGAATTTTCCATAAGCAGGCTCACTTACATCCTGAATAAATTCTAGCTGCTTGGGTCTTTTAAATCCTCTGAGTAGATTCTTTGTAGACAATTCATTTCTCCTGCGGGCTTGCCGCCCTAATATAGAAATTTAATAAAATATTGAACAAACGAAATTATACCCTTCGTCTCTTTCTGGGCCTGCATCCATTATGAGGGATCGGAGTAATATCTTTAATCGACTTTACAATCAAACCTTCATTGGAAAGAGCCCTGACAGCAGATTCTCGTCCGATTCCCGGTCCTTTCACCAGAACTTCGACTTCTTTGAGACCCTGTTCTTTCGCTTTCTCTGCCGCATTTCTTGCTGCTAGCTGCGCTGCGTACGGAGTCGACTTACGCGAGCCCTTGAAAGACATATGACCAGAAGAAGACCATGCGATCACATTACCGGAAGGATCGGTAACAGATACAATTGTATTATTAAAAGATGCCTGAATAAAAACTTTTCCCCTTGGGACATTTCGTTTTTCACGTTTTTTCTGAGTCTTCTGCTTTTTCTGCCCTTTTTGCTGTGCCATAATTACTTACCTGCCTTCTTTTTATTTGCCACAGTTTTACGGATCCCTTTTCTTGTACGGGCATTTGTTTTTGTTTTCTGACCTCTAACTGGCAGGTGAATCCGATGGCGAAGACCTCTGTAAGCTCCTACATCCATCAGCCGTTTAATATTTAAATTTATTTCTGTCCTCAGATCGCCCTCAACACGACGTGTATCCGCAATCGTCTTTCGAATTTCAGACACCTGACCTTCATCCAGATCGCGAACTCTTATACTTTCATCAATTCCAGATTTCTTAAGGATCTCTTCAGAAGAACTTCTTCCAATTCCATAAATATATGTTAAACCGACGACAACTCGTTTATCTTTGGGTAAATCTACTCCGGCAATTCTGGCCATTATACTTTCCTCTTATCCCTGACGCTGCTTGTGACGCGCATTTGTGCAGATTACTCGCACGACGCCACGGCGCTTGATGATTCTGCAATTGCTGCAGATTTTTTTTACTGACACTCTAACTTTCATAATTTTCGCCTGTTATGTCTAAAATCCTTAAAAATCACTTTTTTCTAAATGTAATCCTTCCTCTTGATAAGTCATATGGAGAAAGTTCAACGACCACTTTATCTCCAGGAAGAATTCGGATATAATGCATACGCATTTTTCCTGATATATGCGCGAGCACTTTGTGCCCGTTTTCCAGTTCCACTCGGAACATGGCATTGGGAAGGGGTTCGATTACCTTTCCTTCTACTTCAATTGCTTCTTCTTTAGCCATAAAAACGATTTACCTGTAAGTATGGCCATATTTGGAGAATCTAGCGGGTACGTCATCTCTTAAATCAACCTGCCTTAAGAAAAAACCAATCCGTCAGGAACTAACCCCGTCAATGATCTCCCATATTTAGTTCTATTTCTTAACGACCTCTAATTCTTCCTTTTTTCATAAATCCGCCGTAATTTCTCATAATCAATTGCGACTCTATTTGCTTTAATGTATCAAGGGCAACACCCACAATAATTAACAGGGAGGTTCCGCCGAATGTATAAGCCAGTCCCTGAATGTTTTGATTCGTTTTCAATCCCATTGCATTAATAATGAAATAGGGAGCCAGAGCCAAACCGGCAAGGAAGATTGCTCCCGGAAGTATAATACGATTCAATGTTGATTCGATATAGTTCTTTGTATTCTGACCCGGGGTAATTCCTGGAATAAATCCGCCGTAACGCTTGAGATTGGTCGCAAGTTCTTCCGGATTTATATAAATCGCTGTATAGAAATAAGCAAAGAAGATAATCAGAAGAGTATAAATAATATAATAGGGGATCTGCATATAGAAACTGGGTGCAAACGGATTGAGCCATTTCTGCATGATTTGCCAGCCTTCCCAGCTATCCGCAGTACCTCCGAGCATACCGACAACCGTTTGCGGGAACAGAAGTAATGAAGAAGCAAAAATAATCGGCATTACATTTGCTGAATTCAGCTTAAACTGAATGCTCTGGCTCTGTGCTTGGACCATTTTTCTCCCCTGCATTTTCTTTCCATACTGGAGCGGAATTTTCCGTACACCCTGGGATAAAATCACCGTTAACGCAATTAAAAACATAAAAACAATTGAAATGATAATGATATCAAAGATTTGAACGGTATCATCCAGAAACATCATCCAGATCATGGCAGGAAGCTGTGCGATAATTCCTGCAAAGATTATCAGTGATGCGCCGTTTCCAATTCCCCTTTCTGTAATCTGCTCTCCCATCCACATAAGAAGAACGGTTCCGCCTGTAATTGCGACAACGCCGACAAAAAAGAATGTAGTTCTTGAAATGCTTTCTGATACAAGAGGATTACCTGCTTGATTTTTCTGTCCTACTGCCCATATTAAAATGAAAAAAGCCTGAATTGCGCATAACAGCACTGTTCCATAACGCGTATACTGATTGATTTTTTTACGGCCCTGTTCGCCTTCTTTTTGAAGACGCGCAAGCGGAGGTATCACCACAGTCATCAGGCTGATGATAATTGACGCAGATATATAGGGCATAATTCCAAGAGAAAAAATGGAAAGCTGAAAAAGAGCTCCTCCTGAGAATACATTGATCACATCAAGAAAGGACTGCCCGGGAGGACGGGATTCAGCAACTGCAATGGGATCCACGCCTGGGATTGAAATAAACGACCCCATTCTATAGATAATAATCAGCCCAATCGTAAACAGCAGTTTTTTTCTGAGTTCAGGAATTTTAAAAATATTGAAAAATGAATTCATAAAAAAACCGTTATCCTTTTACTTCTTTTTTTCGCGCAGAGGCTTCTTTTCGCCTTTAGGCCTTCGCGTCATCTGAAGCTTCGCATTAGACCGAACGGTACAGGTTCCGCCTGCTTTTTCTACTTTTTCGATTGCGCTTTTTGAAAAAGCATCGGCTTCAATTTTGACCCCTGAAGATATCTCTCCATTACCGAGAATTTTTACAGGCTGAACAGGGTCAGCAATCAAGCTTTTTTTCTTCAGATCATCCGGGGTTACTGTCCCGGAAAAACCTTCCTTTGCTATTGTTGCAAGATTAACAACCTGATACACTGTACGGAATATATTTCTGAATCCTCTTTTAGGAAGCCTACGATGAAGCGGCATC
>JAOUOA010000474.1 GCA_029880625.1 Spirochaetia bacterium | reverse complement strand
GTTCAGTTCGGGAATAACTTTTCCAACCGCTTTTGCAGCGCCTGTTGACGAAGGAATGATATTCTGGTATGCGCCGCGTCCGCCTCTCCAGTCTTTCATGGAAGGTCCGTCAACAGTCTTCTGAGTTGCCGTTACTGAGTGAACGGTAGTCATGAGGCCTTCAACAATTCCCCACTTATCGTTTACAACTTTAGTGATGGGAGCAAGACAGTTTGTCGTGCAGCTTGCATTGGATACAATGTCCATATCTTTTGTATAGTTTGTGTGATTCACGCCCATAACAAACATGGGAGCATCGGGAGAAGGAGCAGAAACAACAACTTTCTTTGCGCCTGCTTTCAGGTGAAGACCGGCTTTTTCATTGCTGAGGAAAAGACCTGTAGACTCAACTACATATTCAGCGCTAATATCGCCCCATTTAAGGTTAGCAGGATCTCTTTCTGCAGTTACACGGATGGTTTTTCCGTTAACAATGAGATTTCCGCCGCTTACTTCGACAGTTCCGTTAAATCTGCCGTGAGTGGAATCATACTTCAGCATGTAAGCCATGTATTCCGGATCGATAAGGTCATTGATACCGACAACCTCAACATCATTTCTTTCCTGGACTGCTCGGAAAACAAAACGTCCGATTCTTCCAAATCCATTAATACCGATTTTTATAGACATATTACACTCCTCAAAATATGTTTTTTTTTAGATTAAATATTAGTACCGCCTCAGAAATCCTTATTGATTCTATACAGAGGTAACTATCGGGCCAATTTTTTTTTCAGGCCCGGAAAAATCCATAAAAATTCTAAATTTAAGTAAAGAAAGAAAATGGACTATCTTACGACAGTTACACTGCAGGGTGCATGATGTACAACCCGGTCTGATACAGATCCGATTAAAAAGCGGCCCAGAGGGGTCATACCGCGGCTTCCAATGACAATCATATCATAATTGCCCTCTGCTGCAATATCGCATATTTGGTCTGCTGCATAACCTTCAACAACACGTCTGTCCCATTTTACGTCCGTTTCATCCAAAATGGGATGCACTTTTTCAAATCTCTGTTCAGAAACCCATTTGACTCTGTCCTGATCAGCAGGAGCAGCCTCATAATAGCCGGGTAGAGGCCCGAATTCTTCGACAACTTCAAGAATGGTCAAACTTGCATGGGCAGCCTCTGATACAGCTATGGCCATTTCAAGAGCTCGCTTGGAACTGTCTGAACCATCCACAGGTACAAGAACTTTTTTAATATAGCGTTTCATGACTCACTCCTTTATGAAAAACTGTCAACTGAGATCTGAGTCACAATTGCAGTTTAAATCCAATCCTGAATATACCGAAAGGTCCGGCCTTCAAAATGTCAAGATCTTAATTCATTTATTTTTTTTGTAAATCAATTCAAATAAAAGCAAATAACAAAAGAATGGTTTCTCACGTTCATCTTTGCTGAAGTTTTCATTGCTTCAATCATCCATACGATTCTATCCAAACTTCTCATCAGAATTTTATGAAGAATAAATTAAATAATGATCTACCCTGCCCAGAGGCTTCCAGTCACTGTAAACATTCGATAAAACCTGATCTGCTTCAGCGCGGATTTTCTTCAAAACAGGATCATTTTCTGTGATTTCTTTAAATCCGCTTAAAAAATAATCTTCAAGGGTATTTTCCAGTTCCTTTCTAACCAGAGCACAGCAGATACGGAGTCCGGCATTTTTCAACTCCGGCCGAGAAAGCAGACTTTGAATCAGATTCCGGCCAGTTTCGGGATACTTTTCGCGCCAATCAGGCGTTACAAAAAAATCATAGAGAAAAAGCGTATCGTCAATCCGGACGGAATGTACAGCGCATACAATTTCATTTTTTAAAGTACCCACAAGGGTCAGCGAACGTCCAAGAAGCTTCTGGTATTTAAATAGATTGCAGTTTTCATCAGGGATGAACTTTTCTTTCCAGAAATAAATTTTCTGAACTTCATCCAGATCATTGGCTCCTTTCCTGATTCCGTATTCGCTGAAATTCCGGTTGATCCAGATTCCTGATGAGACAAGAGATGAAATAAATATCAGCATCAGAAAATTTTTCATCATCTGAGTTGATTCAATCACATCCAGAAACTGTATAAAATTTGAGACAGAAAGATAGCTTACAAGGTTGAAAAAATCTATAATAAAGATTTCCAGAACTGCAGCAATAAAAAAAATCACCGGACTCAGAAAAAGAGGTCCCGGCTTTAAGTTTTTCCAGACAGTGGCAAGCAGAGTCCCGGCAAATCCGGCTGCGAAAATCAGCGAAAAAACCATCGCATTATGAATATCAATAAAAAACTGAATGCTGAATACTGCAAGCTGCAGAAATATTATGATAAAAATGTAACTGTATACAGAACCCATTTCATCCAGTTTTATCTGATGCTGGTTTCTGAACAGAATTTTTCCATATCAGCATAATAGCAGATAAATGATCATCGGTTTTCCAGAGTTTC
Source organism: Spirochaetia bacterium (assembly GCA_029880625.1). Lineage (GTDB taxonomy): Bacteria > Spirochaetota > Leptospiria > Leptospirales > Leptonemataceae > JAOUOA01. The sequence continues at coordinate 632 of JAOUOA010000474.1, read as the reverse complement.
TGTAAGTCTTGCGGCCATTTCCGTACAGCATCGTGTTGAAATATGGCTTGCATCTGTAAAGTAATTGCATTTCAGCTTATCCGTGGAGTTAAATTTCAGATAGGGAACCTGATGCTTCTGAATCACTTTCATAAGAACCGGTTCAAAGTTCTTATCAATATTTTTTTTGGCGTACAATTCCTTCAAAAGAGGGTGTACGTCCGGCCGCCATAGCACTACGGGTATATTTTTTTCATTTGCAATACGGATCAATGAATCTAAAGTATCAATACTCGAATTATCCAGTTGCCAGCTTGCAAGATATGCTTTCTCAACCATTGATGTAATAAGTTTAAACCTTGTCATATAATCATATTCAGGAATTTTTCCAACCTGGACATCCTTCAGCTGATTTACATCCAGTTTTATGTCCAGTTTTTCATGAACTTTTTCTTTCTCTGACATAACCATTAAACCCATAAAAAGAGAAGACTCTTCTTTTTTAGATTTAACGATTTTATTCCAGGATAGCTTATATCTATATGAAGCAAACATACGCGTAATAAAAATTTCCCTTATGGTGGTTAAGGAATATTGATCCAGATTTTTGATGAGTGTAAAAAAAGAAATCCCTTCAATTTTACCAAAATAGT
>JAOUOA010000472.1 GCA_029880625.1 Spirochaetia bacterium | reverse complement strand
GTAAATGTATTTTCCTTCGGAATCGCCGGGAAGCTGAAATAAATAAAAAGGCGCCCCTCCGAATTGAATTGAGCCGTCAGCATTTTCTTCCCCTGAAGCAAAAATTAACTGCCCGTCAAGGAATGCATGAAAATCAATAAAAACAAAAAACAGCAGCAAGGCAGGATCGGGAAAGCTGATTTCCGGAATCTGTGTTCTGAGCCAGAGTATGTTATGAGAATTGCGTCCGGGAGGGTTCGGGCTGAAGTCATAGGGATGCCAGGTTTCCTGTGAGGATGCCTGAGCTGCTCCGGGGAACTGTTTTTGCAGGGGATTTCTGTTTTTTTCAATATAAAACGATGGAGCGTTCCAGCTGTATTCCCAGTTTTCTTCAAGAGTCCGAATCCTTTCGGATTCGGGATTGCCGCAGGCGGATAAAAGCGCAGCTGTAAAAAACAAGGGAAAAATCAAACGCGCCGCTTTCACAGAGGAAACTTCTCCTGTGGATGAAAACAGCGCAAGCTAATTATTTCTGCAATGCCCGGCGCTAAAACGTATAGGTCAGACCTGCAAAACCCGATGCGCCGATTCCTTTTTTATTTTCGGAAGATTCCGGAAGAATAAATCCTGAAAATCGAATCCGTTTGTCCTCCTGCCTGTTTTCAACAATGGGAATTCCGTTTTCCCAGGCGATACCGTTGTAAATGATATGGACAATCTGAAAGGCATAAAAGGAGGCAAGGAGAATTAATGAATAATTATAAATATCCACTTTTTTCTGGTAATCCGTATATGCCCTTCGGTTCGCTTCCAGGCTGTAGGCGGCGCGGAGGGCCTGAGGCGCTACTGACGGAATTCCGGTTAAAATAAAGTTAATCTGGACTTCTTCATCGTTTTGTTTTTTTGCATTTACAGCTGCCATCCGGGTTCTGTAAACATTCAACAGAAGAGCGGCTGTGGATGCGGAATAAAAGGTTCCCATTGTCGGGCGTTCCAGATAGTAATGCCCCCATCCCGGCAGGACCATGGAGCGCCAGGCGAAGTCCCAGTAGGAAATGGGTTCGTCTTCCGGCTTGTTCATGGTATCGTTTGCAACGAGTTCCCGGAGGGCTTCCGCTCTTCGCGCTTTTTCCTGTGCGATTTCCAGGGCTTCCGCTTTTTCTTTTTATTCCAGTTCTTTTAAAAGCCTTTCTTTTTCTTCTTTCGCTTTCTGCTCCTGTTCAATTTTCAGGCGGGCCAGCCTCTGCTCTTCCCGCTTTTTCTTGAGTGCGGCAAGCCTTGCTTTTTTTTGTTCGTCGGTTTTGGGCTGGTAGACGATTCTTTTAATATCAGTTTTGGAAATCCACTGTCTGCCTTTATCGGTGCGGAATTCCACGCTTGATGCATTCTGTCCCAGGACGCGTCCTTTTAAGACCTGTCCGTTCCGCATGTAAAGGTCTTCTGCGGAAAGAACGGTTGAGATAAAGACGGGAATGAGAAAGGCTGCGGTCAGGAGAGTTAATTTTTTGTTTTGTTTCATTTTTCTGTACCTTAAGTTATGTTAAAAGTACAGGAAAAACTGAAATGCATTTTAAATGATTTTTAATTTGATGTGTTTCAAAGATGTTTTCCTGTATGTTCCTGAATCCTGTATATGTTTTATATATTATTTTTAAATCAGTTTATGCCAATGGTAAAATGAGTCGTTCCTCTTTATGCGATGTTATAAAAATTTATCGAAATATTTAAATACATAAAATTACAAGGATTGCTATAAGCTAAAATTTTACACTGGCAAGCTGCACGCCATTTGAAAAGATTATGGTGGAGCAACACTCATAGGTATCTATTCCGCATGGATTTGTTGATGTAACTGTATAGGTAGTCTCATTGTTAAATGTAAATAACGTTGTAGAACAACTGGCTTATCCCTAAAAAAGTAGACACACTTTCAGGTGACCTTACAATGGAGAGGTCACTATGGGAAAAAGAAAATATTCAGATGAATTCAAAGAACAGGCCATTCAGATGGCTCTGGAATCCGGTAAAACGACACAGGAGGTTGCAGACTCACTCGGTGTTGGTATCTGGACACTCAGGCAGTGGAAAAAAGACTACCTGAGAGACAACAGGGAAACACTAAGAAAGAAAGGCAAACTGACTGCCGAAGAAGAGCTGAAAATCCTGCGAAAAGAGAATGCCGATTTAAGGATGGACAATGCCATTTTAAAAAAGTTTGCAGCCATTCTGTCGAAGGATCAGTGAAAAAGAAATTTATGGAAACTCATTTGCTTGAGTTTCCGGTCGATAGAATGGCAAAAGTTTTAGAATTTTCAAGAAGCGGTTTTTATAAACGTAAAAATCGCAAGCCCGGAATTCGGGATAAAGAGGATGAAATGTATCTTGGACTGATACGAAGCATTCATCAGGAATTTCGAAGGCCGGGAGTTTTGAAAACCTGGGAAGAAATGCGTCTTAGAATGTATCGCATCGGAAAAGATAGAGTCCATAAGATCATGAAAAACAACGGAATACACGGGAAAATCCGCAGAAAATCCAGAGTTCAAACAACGGACAGTTCGCATAAATTTCCTGTAAGCCCGGATCTTCTGAAACGTAATTTTAAGCCTGAAAAGAGGAATGAAATCTGGGTTTCCGATATTACCTATATCCGTACAGCCAGTAGGTTCCTGTATCTGTGCATTGTAATGGATCTGTATTCCAGAAAGATAGTGGGTTGGTCGATGAAGGACTCTCTGGAAACAGGAATCTGCATTTCGGCGCTTCGCATGGCGGTTAGAGGAAGAAGCCCTGATAAAGGACTGATATTCCATTCAGATCGCGGAGTTCAATATGCAAGCCGCGAATTCCGTAAAGAACTGCGAACGTATGGCATGCTTCAGAGCATGAGCCGAAAAGGAAATTGCTGGGATAATGCAGTTGCAGAGTCCTTCTTTTCAATCCTGAAAAATGAAATGGAGTTCAATGTTTTTCTGAATTCAGGCGAAGCCAGAAAATATATATTTGACTTTATAGAGGCGTTCTATAACAGGAAGAGAACGCATTCTTTTCTGGGCTACAGAAGCCCGGATCAGTTTGAGAAGATTACGGTTGCCTGAAAACGGTGTCCACTAAATCGGGGATAGCTCAGACTGTACAGCATCACTGCAG
>JAOUOA010000473.1 GCA_029880625.1 Spirochaetia bacterium | reverse complement strand
CGCATATGGGAATTGGAATGGCGCATTCCATGAAACTTGCTTTGGAACGCGCTGGCATGGATTGGAAAGACGTGCAGGGGTATGAATTGCATGAAGCCTTTGCTGCAACGGCAATGGGAACCATGAGAGAAGTTCAGGAAAAATACGGATTTGATATGGAAAAAGCCAATGGATCCGGAATCATCAATCCCAACGGAGGCACTCTTGCTATCGGACATCCCCTGGGAGCTACAGGAATCAGAGTGCTGATCAATCAGATCATGCAGATCCAGGACGGAGGCGTTCAAAACTGCCTGGGAGCAATCTGTGCCGGCGGAGGAGTGGGCGGATCCATTATGCTTACAAAACCATGAAGTTTTAGCCATCGGAACGTTTCACCCAAAATGATACAGTTTTATATTATTTCAAAGATTCTGATCAATGCAAGAAATAATGCTGTAATCCTTATATTCTGACAAAAAGATTTCAAATTCATTTCAATAAAGCATTAATTCTTACATCCATGTGCTTTTTCTGGCCGAAAATAAACATAGATTGATAAAGAATTGATAGTGTATTTGACTTAATGAATATTCTTGACACAGTGTCCTATAAGCAGTAGGATTTGTTTCAGAGAATCTTATTCAATACAGGAAAAAGATGAATAGCACAGATATTTATACTGGAAAATAATGAAGAAATATTTTAAATATTTTTATAAAGGTTCTCCTGCTAAGTTCTTTTGACAGTAACCTAATAATGGAAGAAAAAAAATATAATAAATCACTAAGAGTTAAAATCTCACTGTTTTACGGTCTTCTGGCAAGTATGAATCTCATTTTGTTTTCTGTACTGATTTATGACCAGCAGATGTCTCTTCTCATGAATAATTTTTCCATGACTTCTAAAGAAGTTGTGCAGACTCTTCTGGGGGAAGTTCAGGAAATTTCTGTATCGGATCAAAAGGATGAAACTTACCAACAGCTTCAAAAATCTCTGAAATCTTATCAGGTATCAAGGTACAGAATTTTCAATGAGGATGGAAAAGTCCTTCATATGGAACCGGCAGGACAGGATGAATCAATCAGCGATGATCTGATGAGAAAGACACTTGAAATTTCAGGGGATACGGCTCTTTTCAAAAGAAAATACCATTTTGAACTGGATTCAGAAAATTTTAACAGTATTGTCCTTGTTCAGCTTAACAGCAGAATGAAGGAAAATATTTTTCTGGATCTTTCATTAAGCCTGAATCAGATTCAGCAAACCCTGAATGAACTTTACAGAACTCTTGGTTTTGGGATTTTTGCAGGAATTGTTCTGCATATTCTTTTCGGTTTCTATGTTTATCGATTAATATTTGTTCGTGTTTCGCTTTTGAAAAAAACTTCAGGAGAAATGGCAAAGGGAAATCTTGATGCAAGAATTGCCTGGAAAATGAAGCAGCATGATGAGCTGGATGATCTGGGCAATACCTTTAACTCAATGGCGGAAAAAATTGAGGAACAGTTCAATACAGTTACGAGGCTGAATCATGAAATTCAAAATGAGCTGGAAATTGGAAAGGAAGTTCAATCTATCTTTCTGCCTGAACCGGATTTTCTTAAAGAATACAACCCAGCCATCCTTTATATTCCAATGCGGGAAGTAAGCGGCGATATTTATACATTTTTTAGTTATAAAAATGGTGATAAGGGAATCTTTTTTGCAGATGCTACAGGTCACGGCGTTTCTGCAGCGCTTGTGACAACCATTTCACTCATGAGTCTTGACTCTGTTCTTAAAGAAGAGAAAAGTACAAAGGTAGGAGCAATTATTAACCGTTTGAATTTTATTCTTTCTTCCAAACTGGAAGCTTCGTTTTTTGCCTGCGGCGTTCTTTTCCATTTTGGAGAGGATCATTCGATAACTTTTGTCAATGCCGGTCTGAATTCTCCTCTTCTGGTAACGGGAGAAGATCAGATTTTTGAACTGCCCCAGACAGGGCCGCCTCTTGGCATGCTCGATGATTATAAATACAGTGTTAAAAAAGCAGCTTTAAAGTCAAAAGATAAGCTCGTCATTTATTCAGACGGCGTGACAGAAGCAAGCAATCCAGAAGATGAAATGTACGGGCTGGAAAGAATGAATCAGATATTGCTGGATAATCGTTATGAATCATGTGAAAAAATAAAAAATCTTATTCATTCCGATCTTCAGGAGTTTACAGGAGGAGTTTATAGAGACGATGTTAGCTTGATAGTGCTGGAGATCCCTTGATGAATAAGATCATAATAACAGCTCTCTATACATTTCTTGTATTATTTTTTATTTTTGTAACTAATGCGATTAGTGATATCTATATGTTTCAGCTTCGCATGCAGATTGACCGGGAACAGGTGCATAATTACGAACTGTCCAGCCGGATGCTGAAAAACCGCTTTCAGAATTTAATCCAGCAGCAGGAAAATTTCATGGACGAAATCAATATGAGCGTTCTTGAATCAGGAATTATGAATCATACGGTGGATCCGAATTATTTCAATCCTACAATTTCAGAATATACGGGTTTTTTTGTTGCTAATGCAGTGAGAATTGCCGTTGTGCGTCCTTTCCTTAAAATTAATGAAGACAGGGAAACGCTGCTTCTTCTCCAATATGCATTTTATATGGAGCGTCAGAAGAGATTTAAAGTTGCATCGGAAAAATATCTCAAATTGGAAGAAATGCTTTCTTCACAATCCAATGATCCGGATAGGGCTTTTGTACTTTTGCATAATGCATACTGTATGGCATTGACAGGTGATTCAAAAAATTCCTTAGAACGGCTGGACAGAGTGATTGTCGAATTCCCGGGAACTCATTATCAGGAAACAGCTGTATTATTGAAATCAATTCTTGAAGGATTTCTGGAAAAAAGATTAAAAATTGAAAAAAGTGAAGTTGCTGAAGATCAAAAGATAAAACTTTTTTATAAAGAAGGACTGTACCGATCCGTAATTGAAAAGACTCAGAATGTAAATAAAAATGATTTTGAAAATTTGTATTACCGTGCAAGATCACTGGAAGAAACAGGTCAGATTCCAGGGGCCATTGAAATTTATGTAAATATTGTCAATGATGAAGGGGATGGAGAATTTGCAAAAAAATCAAACCGTCGTCTGGTGCTGG
>JAOUOA010000056.1 GCA_029880625.1 Spirochaetia bacterium | reverse complement strand
CTGAAGGAATTTCGTTTTGAAGAATATGACCTGATCTTACGGGCATAACAAAAGGCATTTCAGTAATTTTTTGAGAATCCAGTATTTCAGAAAGCGAAAACTGCTGCGGACCGGGAAGAATCGTATTCAGAACCTGATAGACCTGTGTACCAAGCACTTCCGTCCATACCTCAGAGTCATAATCGTACCGCTTCAGAATACGATCCACAACGACATTTATATCTTCTTGAGAATTCTGAAAACAGATTTTTTCGAAGATCTCATGGATACAGATTCCTGCTTTCGCACCCTTTTCAAATTGGAAAATATCTCCTGTTCCTTCCAAATCTGCCGTAAGGGGAATTTTTTCTTCCGGCGACCAGAAATCAGAAATCAGAGAAGTAACTTCTTCATCGTAATCTTCGGCATGAATGACTTGTTTTTTCATCAATGAGGTATAACTCGAAAGAGAGTAGCTTTTTTTGAACTGAACAGTCTTTTTGTCCGGAATCTGAATCTTAAATTCATGCTTTCGTTTTTTTTCAAAATCAATTTTCACCGCTTGAGGTTTTGATATTTGCACTGACCTGCAGCTGAATGTATTTAGAAAATATGCTATGATCTGCTCGTTTCGTAATTTCTTTTTTTCATCACCGGAGATTTTTTTATTTCCGGCTTCAATTTTCTTAAAGAAATCAGATCCATGAATCAGATAAAATGCGGCATTTTTATTGAACCGTTCGGGAGCACCCCAGATGACAAATGCTTTATGAACGGTTCGGGTAAATGCAACGTATACCAGGCGAAGCATTTCCTGAAAAGACTCCAGCTCCTGCTTTTCATAATATTCAATTAGATTATTTTTTAAACTGCCGCAGGAGAATAAGCCTCCTGTATCCGCTGATAAAATTTCAAGAACGCCTGGAGCTACAAACGTATTATTTTTTGTTTGCCCGAGACTCAAAACTGCTGGTTTTGAATCTGAACTTTTGAGATTTTGACTCCATAATGTCGGAAAAAAAACGATTGGAAACTCAAGGCCTTTGCTTTTATGAATAGTCATAATTTGAACTGCATCTCGATCGCTTTCAATTCTAATCAGGCGGTCATCTGCTTCAGAATGCCTTACTTTGCCGCTCTTTTCGTCTTCCATCCATCGAATGTCGTCTTTTACAGTTCTTGAATCCTGTTTTTGAAGAAGTTCAGCAAGATGAGTAAAATTTGTCATTTCACGCTCACCGTCTTTTCTGGATAATATAATTTCTGATGGAGTGACAGAAGTATTTTTTCTGACGTCTGGAGGGGAAAAAGCCGGCATGTTGATTGCTCGTTGAAAAATATACATGAACCCTTCTGAAAAACGATGTCTTGAAAGTTCTTTGAGTTCATAAATCAAAGCGCTGCGTTCATCATAATCCTGAATAAAAAGATCAATATCTTCTGCTGTCCATGAAAAAAGATCTGATGATAATGCAGTACAGAGCAGAGTAAGATTTTCAGGAGAATACAGAGCGTAAAGAAATTTGATAAGAGAATCCGCCTGATTCGTATGAATCACGCTTTCATCTACCTGAAGCACAGAGTTAATATCTAATTTACGAAGTTCCTGCTGCATTTGATATGCCTGCATGTTTGTATTTACGAGAACAGCGATATCAGACGGATTTATTTTTTCTTCAATTGTTTCTGATCTGAAACCGGCTTTAGTTTCATCAGAACAGAAAAGCAGATCTGCAATCCGGGCAGCTGTAAATTCAAGGCTGCTCTCATTTTGAATCGATTTATCATAGAAAACAAATTCAAACGCCGCATCCTCTTTATCCTGTTCATAAAACTTCCGTGTAAAAACTTTTCCGGCTTCAATGCTCCGGTAAGGGATATCCTCGGAAAGAAAAGGTCCAACATGATCTCCATACATATGATGTTCAGCGTTTCTGTATATCGAATCTATTGCAGAAAGGACTTCTTTTGTGGAGCGGAAATTTTTTAATAGAGTATATCTTCTTTTTGCAGAATGTTTTGCTGAAGTATAAGAATGGATATCTGCACCCCGAAATTTATAAATAGATTGCTTGGGATCGCCGATAATAAACAAAATTCCATGCAACTCTGCAAACAGAGCCGAAAAGATTTCCCACTGCAGTCTGTCGGTATCCTGAAATTCATCAATTAACGCAGCAGGATATTTTTTAGAAACAACTTCCTGAAATGCTTTTTTCCCTGACGAATCCTTCAGGGCTTCATGAACCTTCTGAATCAGGTCATCATAGGTAAGAATACTCTTCTCGCTCTTTTTTTTTCGCACTTCGGTTTTCAGATCTTCAAGCTGATTGTGAAAATATGAAACAAAAGACATCTTCAATTTCAGCCGGAGATCATAAATCTTCTGGCAATCATCAAAAAAGAGATGATCCGGTTCGGTGCTGTTTGCCGTTAAATTGGACTGAATCACTTTGCGGCATAAAAGTGGAAAGCTGCTGATCTGAGGAATGCCTGCACCGTCAGATTGCGCCCAGAGGTCCATTGCTTCATAGAGTTCATCCAGAACATTAAATTTGTATTTCTTCTGATTGAGACGGGATTGAGAAATTTGTTCTTTTACCACGGACGAGGATTTCGTCCATTTATTTTGCAGATTTTTCAGATCATCATAATAGATATCAAAACGATCTGGCATAAATGACTCAATTTCATTGAAATTATAAATGGAAAGATCGCCTCCGTTCAGATACGCCTCTGCAGTTTTTTTATATTGATCGTAAAAATGATTCTCCTCAATAGCAAATTTCAAAACATTTTCCGAAAGATGATAAGACATTCTTCGCCACGAGAACTGTATTTCGTTTTCTGAAATTCTAGAAGAATCGCGTATGACTTCAAAATCATATGACAGACCTGCTTCAAACGCATGTTCATTAAGAAGTCTGCTGCAGAAACCGTGAATTGTGAAAACAGAAGCATCTTCAAAATTTCTCAACGCATCTTCAAGCAAATGAATGCATTGTTTCCTTTTCTTCAAGCTCCGGTTAAGAATTTCTGCATGCTGAAGATCGATCTTGAATTGCTCCTGTAGATCCGCCAGTGTGACATTTCCAGATTCTATACCCGAAAAAATTTCAAGCGACAAAGTCAGAAGCATGTAAATCCTTTCCCGAAGTTCAGATGCTGCTGAAATTGTAAATGTAACAACCAGGATTTCGCTGATTTTCAACTGCTTTTCCAGAAGAAGGCGCAGAAAAATTCTGGACAGATTAAATGTTTTTCCAGTTCCTGCAGATGCTTCAATTAAATTTGAGCCGGAAAGATCCGCTTCTGAAACATTGAATTCCTGTAAATCGTCCTTCAGCATAAAGTTAGCCTTCTTTTTCCAGCCATTCAGAATTTTCAATCATGGGTTTTAGAACAGATAAAGCTGTTGTTTCAAAATCTATGATTTCATTTAAATTTTTACTCTGAAAACATTTATGAATATAAAAATCATCTCTTTCTCCTGCAATACCTGTAAAATCCGATCCTTCCCACGCGAACAAAGACTTTTGAATTGCCGTAGAACTTTCTCCTGAAGAAAGAAATTCTTCTGCATAGCTGAAGGATGTTTTTATAAAAAAGGGCAGCGGTCTTTTCAGTCCCTTTCTATAATTTTCTGTAAGCTCTTCCAGTATTTCATGATAATTTGCTACTGGCTTAAAAACAACGTGTTCGATTTTCCCTTTTTTAATACCGAATAAATTCGTTACCGGCGATACAATATCAGAATGATGAAGGATCAAATGCTGCAGCCAGGCAGACAGCATATCAAGCGCTTTAATGGAAGCTGATCTGTACAGCATTATGGAAGATTCATAAACCAATACCGAATCATGAAACTGCAGTTTTATAGTTCCGCATTGAATTTGTTCTGAAATGCTGATTCGTTCAGCGCTGTGTATCTTTTCATAAATCTCATTCAATGGATGCTGCAACTGAGTCTCTTTTAATTTCAGAAATGCAAGGCCGGGACCTGAATGAGGAAGAATACCGGAGGACTTCATGCAGGCATAAAAATCCCGGCTGTCTTTTCTGCGATTCAAAAAATAATCAAAAAGTTCAGTTTCAATATGATAATTTTCAAGATAATCTGGATAAAATATTTCTGCATCCTGCACTGACGATGAATGATCACCTGACTGGATATGCATTTTTTTTAGAAAATATCCGCAAGGATTTCTATAAAAATATTTAAGATCGGAAATATCAATCCTCTCCGGAAGATCAACGCTGATTTTTTCAAATTTTTGATTCAGAAAAATAAAATCTTTTTTATGTTGCGTGAGTAAAGACTCAGATTTTGAAAAATCAGTACGGGAATAATTTTTCATCAACATTCTTGAATCGGGAGAAAAGTAATCCGGATGATACGAATAGAGAAAATGACTGTAAAATATTTTTGGAATTACTTTTTCTCCGTCTGAACTGAATCTTATGATTTCATTTAATGTTTGAGAAATTACAGAAGAAGGGCGGATTTCTTTATTACTGCAGACATTCTTTCCTGTATAGCTGAGAAAAAGGCTTTCTTCTGCTGAAAGAAGCAGCTCAAGGAACAGCTGACGGTCGTCGTTCTTACGGGACAGATCGCTTTTAAGAGGATTGGAAGAAATCAAATCAAATGAAGGAAAAGATTCTGACGCGGGAAATGTATTCTCATCCAGTCCCAGTACAGCAATTACCTTACCCGGAACACTTCGCATAGGAGTCAGCGAACAGAATGTAATTCCTCCGCTTAAAAACTCATAAGCATATCTGCGGCTTGAAAATTCAAAGTTAATTTCATAACGAATGGCATCAATCAAATAGGTTTCATTCAATTCTCTGCGCTCTCTGATACAGTTCAGAAATTGAAAATCTCGGTCATCCAGACCGCCCAGTTCCCTGAAAAATTCTGAAATCAAATCATGCCATTCGCCAAATGTTCTTTCCTTTTGGAATTCATCGCAGTATTTGTGTACAGTTTCAAAAAACTCTAAAAAATTACCGAAAAGCTCAAAGGACTGGCTGTTTAAAATTGAAAGAGGAACCAGGGTTTTATAAATTTCTTTTTTGTCTTCGGGCATCAGATATCCGAGAAGAATTCTGTCCAGGCCGTTTCTCCAGGTATTTTCATCAGACTCGGGAATGCTGTACTTTGACTTTTCTTTTCCGTTATAGCCCCATCTGATTTTTGCAGCGTCAATCCATTCCTGAAAAAGTCTGCAGTCTTCGTCTGAAAATTCAAAATGTTTTTTAATCAACTGATTTTCTGAAAGGGATGTGATTTCGCCTGCAGCAAATTGACCTCCTGAAAGTTCCGCAAATTGATTGAAAAGCTCCCAGGCAGAAAATTCTGCTGATGGATGCCTGTCCGAAATCGAATATTCCCAAACATTTTCCTCAGGATCCGAGCCGAAAACTGAATGAATGAAAGGCGCATAGAGATCAACGTCCTTCATCATTACAATCACATCGGATGACTGAATCTGATCATTCATACGAAACATATAAATTAAAAAATTTTTTAATGCTTCTACTTCTCTTAATGGCGTATGACAGGAATGAACAGAAAACGAAAAATCATCTCCGGACATCGTATATTCTTCAGGAGCTTCTCCTTTCAAAGCATTCTGCAGAGCATTCAGAAGCGATTTTTGTTTAAGCGGTATCGAATGAAACTTTACGCTTGAAGAAACATTTTTATTTTCATTAAGAGTATTTAAATAGCGGAAGTACTCCCAGCTCCCGGAACACAAAAATCCTTTCAGACCGGAAAAAGAATATTCCTCAGATGATTTTCGAAACGAATGATGAGCGGATAAGTTAAAAAAATAAAGACTGCTGATATCGCTAAATGCCTCAAAAATTTCTCTGTAAAGCAGCGGCATCGCTGACACGCCGAAAATAAAAATTCTGTGAGGATGGACAGCGCGGGTTCCGTCTCTCAAAGCCCCTTTATACCGCTCCACTACCGCAAATGGGTTCTCGATCCGCTCTTCGTCCATAAGCCTTCTATAAAGCTCTCGCTGCCACTTTTCATCCTCTGACGATACCTCATAATCTTCTGTCATCCATGAGCGGATCAGGTTCGGTCTCTGCACAGCATACCTGTCATAAAGGTCTGCAATGATTCTTGAAAGCTGAAATGTTTTAATCTGCGAAAAATTTTTGCTTTCGCTTTTTAAATAACGGCTGATCAAGGGAAAATGGTTTCTGCTACTTTCCGAAAGAATTGAATATATTACGGATCTTAAATTTTGTATATTATAAGGGAAATGGAAAGTTTTTTCATTTTCTGAAACTGCATAAGGACTCAGAAGAGAATGGATTAGGTGAGACGGGAAAGGAAACGAAAGATTTGCTGCAACTCCGAAATGCCTTGCAGCCGCAAGGGATAAAAAACGCTCCATCCCCCGGCTCTGTACCAGAATCTTTTCATTATCAAAAGGAGATTTTCGCTTCCCGAGCAGCGTAAAAAGATCTTCCAATAAATCTTCTGTTCGGCTGCTGAAAAAAATATGGAATCCTGACACAGGCCTATTCAGAGCAGATTCGGACAGGAATCAAGAATCTTTTATTGAGGCCCTGGAAATTAACCAGGGCACATATTTCTGGAAATCATTGGGGTTAAAAACGCTTATTCGAGTTCTTCTGGATTCAATGAAGAATGGATTAAATATCCCGCTCCTCAATTTTAATGTTAACTTCAATCCGTTCCTTTGGATTATCCCGTTCATCTCTGGGCTCAGCGACGATAGAATCTGCAGTATCCATTCCAGAGACAACTTCACCAAACACAGAATACTGGCCGTCAAGCCAGGGGGAATCCGCCACACATACAAAAAACTGTGATCCAGCACTGTTAGGATCCTGTGACCTTGCTGCTGATACAATGCCTCTGAGATGCTGTTTTTCTGAAAATTCAGCATTAATTGAATAACCGGGGCCTCCCATGCCGTGCATGGACTTATTTGAAGCATCTTTTGAGTTAGGATCTCCGCCCTGAATCATAAAATTGGGAATCACTCTGTGAAAACTGGTTCCGTTATAAAAACCCTCTGAAGCAAGTTTCTTAAAACTCTCAACATGTTTGGGGGCAAGATCTGGAAAAAAACGAATTACGATATCTCCAAGTCTGGTTGAAATTACTGCCACTTCTTCTTTCATCTGAACACCGTTAAATTTATAATTAACAGAATAAACTGCCTGTAAGCCCAATTTCAAATCTGTATAATTTCAAGCAAGGAAAAACCAATAACGAATGCAAGGAAATGCGTAAATGAATTTACTGCACTTAAGTGATTTATTCTCATTCTCAACAATTTAATAATTTCATTTCAATATGGATATTTGAGAATCACTCCTGTCAAAAGATCTTTTATGACAAACAGTCCGTTTTTATAAACAACAGTTCGCGCTGGATAAAGATTTTTATTTTTTTTTCGCCATACATATATTTGTGAAGCATAAAGACTTTCTGTTCCATATTCTGAAACAACAATCGGTCCCGGATAAAAAGATCTTTGGTAAGGATCATAGTTCATGGAATTATAAATCAATTTTCTGAGTGAAAATTGCGTTTTCCATTCTTCCGGAATATTTTGAGCAGGCTTTAATTCTCCATAAATTAAATCCATAATTAAATGTATATTTTTCGCATCAGGGAAAATGTTCATTTTTTCAAAATCACTGATCGAATTTTCTTTGTTCTTTTCGTTAAAATCATAATGAATCCATACAAAGGTATAATCTTCCTTATATTTCTTATAGACTCTTCCCATAGCCTGAATGGTAGAGCGAGGCGAATGATCACGCATTCCGTATTCCAAAAGAGATTCATCCGCTATAAAAACCTGACAGCCGGAATCGAGTCTTTTCTCCCCTTTAGAAGACAGGTAACCGTTCGCTCCCGTAAATCCCCCGCAGATTGTTCTATAGCCCAACTCAGCCATTTCAGAAATAAAAGATCGAGATTGAACACCTCTGTATTCATCCATTCCATTCAACTCATGAAACAGGGCGTAAAGATTCCGTTCAGGCGAATCGGAACGCAAAACAACTTTATCCGCACCTTCTTGAATTGAAGAAACTAACGTAATGAGAACAATCTTTTTTCTACCTTTTGCATTTTCAATCCTCTCCTCCTGACGGCCCGATACAAAAGCTGTTTTCCGGTCATCCGGTGCGCAGTTATAATCAATGCGAATACAGGAATCATTATCATCAGGATCGCCTCCTGGCCAGGAAGAATTCATATCTCCGTCGCTGTCCATCAGATATCCGGCAGAGCTTAATAATTCACGCGACAACCCTGATTGGAAATTAATTTTTGATATCCGTGAATTCCACGGAAACGACGAAGCAAGCGTAAACAATGAAAGAGAGAAAAAAGCTAACACAATCAAAAAAGATAAAAAACTTACCTTGAAAGAATTTTTCTTCATCCTTCTTCTGTAATTCACATTCGTATTCCAGGAAAAAAACAGCCAGACTGTCAAAGAAAGAAGCAGTATATTAACCGGAAAAAGCCTGCTCCATCCCTTCAGTTCACTCTGAATAAAAGGCGAAATATAAAATATTTTTTCATCAAGCGAATATGGATAAGACTGAAACCAGCTTGCAAAAACAATCACTGCCCAGACAAGCAAAACCGCAACCAGAGCATAACGGGGAACACGAAATCTCTCATAATACGGCGTAAGATGATAACGATAGCGAATCTGAAGGAGCATATAGAACAAAATAACTCCGAGTAATAAATAAACCTGAAAGATCAAATAGCTATGCGAAAAAATATCGTCCGCCATCGTTTCGAAAGGAAGAAGGAGAATCCGTGTAAAAACAGAACTCATAAATAAAATTGCAGCATTCATCCCGGAAAAAACGGGTAAATAATACAAAAGAAATGCAATAGCAACAATCAGAAAACCGGAAAATATCAGAATATATAAAGCGTCTTCTTTATGAGAAATCAGAGTCAGCAGAGGGATTTCAACGAAGATTAAAAATGAAGCAAAACCAGGAGCCCCGTACACCCACAGTTTTCCAAACTTATGAGTAAGAATTCCGATAATTCTGGTAAACAGAAAGGCTAAATTATACGATAACGCAAACAGAAATGCCGCTGCCGTCATAATCGAAAGAATATCCAGAAATGCTCCGAGATGTTCCATCGTAAAGAAACCGGATTGAAGCGACAGTTCCGGTACCAGCAGAACAAAAAAAGAGAGAAATGACAGATTCAGCGCAGAGAAATAAGGACGAAGGGACCGAGTTAGAAGAGAGAAAAATAAATATCTCGAATCCGCTAGCGGAATTTCAGCGGCAGCCGGTTCGAAATGTCCAGCAGATTCGGTATCTTCGTTGTTTTCCACAGCTCTCCCTGCACAAGGATCGGAACATTGTCTAATTCTTTCAAGGGAAATTCAACTTCCAGAACACTGTTTTCAGAACCAATTCCGTATCGGGAAACCGGTTGAAAAACAATTTGTTTCACTCCTGGATCGACAAGTGTTTCCCACGGATTGAACGGAACAGGCGTAACAGCAGAGATATTTAACACATAGTTTCCAATGGAAATGCCTCTGGTTTCATAAAAAACTTTAATTTTTACTGATTCAGAGCTGAGGTCAGAAACTTCAATTTTCTTAAGACGGAGTAAAGGCGCAGAATTAGAGTCAGAAGTGACGATTTTCTTCTGGACCTCTTTTGATTTTAACTGATGCCCCAGGCTTTCATTCAAAGCTAAATTAAAGTCTTTGCTTGTTTTAACATCAAAGAACAAGCCTTTTCCTTTTTTTGCCAGATCCCCCAGCTCCCTTGCATCCGGTTTTTCTACAGAAAGGCCGATGACATGAATTTTCACCTTTGGATATTTTTTACCGATCTTTGCGGCGACCGCCCCTGGATTACCGCCGCAGCTTTCGACACCGTCAGAAATTAAAATAATCACAGCATCTTTTTTAGAAGGAAGGATTTTCTTTTCAATCAGATTTAATGTTTCCTCGATGGGAGTACTTCCGGAAGGCTTCATTTTCATGATCGTTTCAGAAATTTTATTCCGGTTACCCGTTCCAACCGGAACATATAGCCTCTGGGATCTGCAGCCCTCCAATCCGTTACCGTATGC